>NZ_JBFUFF010000081.1:0-31653 GCF_056403555.1 Rhizobium sp. P2_G2 | reverse complement strand
CAGTGTCGATATGCGATCCCAGCATTAGCGGATCACTGGCCGCCGAAGCGGCCTCTGCCGGCTTCCATATGCCGAAAATATTGCCGATGCGATCTATCGCGATTTCGAGGCCGGCGTCCCGCATCCAACCCACGACGCGGTCGCGTCCCAGCTTCTCGGCATCGGAGGCAGAGAGCCTGACGAGACGATCATCGGCGTCGCGCCCGATATCTCCCAGCGCCCGGATATGTCCCAGCAGGCGTCCTGGATCGATCGACGAGCCGGTCATCGCGCTTTCTCCAGATTGCCGGCCATGACCGCGGCCGGCGACATGCCGACGATTTCCTCGTATTTTGCCGGGTCGGTCGCGCCTTCCGTATTGATGACGAAGACGCGGGAGGACGAGCCGAGCCCAAGTCCCGATTTGATCGTGGGATCGGCCATGGCCCTGATCAATCCGGCAAGCCCGACACCGCCGCTTTCACCCGCGACCACGGCCGGATCGCCGGATATCGGTCGCGCCAACCGCTTCATCACGTCTGTTGCATCATCCTCGTCCACGGTCATGAAGGCGTCTGCCACACGCGACAGGATGCGCCAGGCAACAAGCGATGGCTCGTAGCATTCGAGCATGGCCATGACCGTCGGCTCGCCATGCGCGATAGTGACGGGGTGGCCCGCCTTCGCACTTTCGACGATGCAGGCCGCACGACCGGGATCGACGACGGTGAAGATCGGGCGTTTATCCCCGAGGACGATGGCCAGATGGCCGGCCACCGCCGCTGCGATGCCGCCGACGCCGGACTGGACGAAAACATGGGTCGGCGGATCGGGCAGCCTGCGCAGCGCTTCGCGGATGATCGCCGTATAGCCCTGCATCACCAAGCCAGGAATGCGTTCATAGCCGGGCCAGGATGTGTCCGAAACGATCGTCCAGCCCCGCTCGGCGGCGATCCTTGCGGCTTGTCTGACGGAATCGTCATAGGTGCCTTCGACGCGGATCATCTCCGCGCCAAAGCGACCGATGGCGGCAACCCGCGCGTCGCTGACGCCGGCATGGACAAAGATCGCCGCACGCGCGCCGACCAGTTGCGCGCCCTGCGCCACCGACCGACCGTGATTGCCGTCTGTTGCGCAGGCGACGGTCATCGTCCCGGCCACCGCGGCAACCTCCGGACTGTGAAGTTCGCTGACGTCGACCGGTCTCCCGAGCGTCCTTTCTGCCTCCTCCAGTACCAGGCGGATCACGGCATAGGAGCCGCCGAGCGCCTTGAAGCTGCCAAGGCCGAGGCGCTGGCCTTCATCCTTCAAATGGATGCTGGTGACGCCAATGTCGCGGGCCAGATTGGCCAGCGCGATAAGCGGTGTCTCGGCATTGTTCTTTCGGTGCGAAAGAAAGCGCTCGACTTCTCCCGCTGCGGTCAGGCCGAGCGTCTCGGTGTCGCGCGGGTCGAGAGCGGATCTGTATGCGGTGTTGGTGTTGGTCAGAAACATCGTCACCTCGCTTATTCCTGCGAAAACATATTGCATTCGAGGCGAAATTTGCGCTGAATATCGGTCGGAGATTTGCAATTTTGTTTCTCGCGGCAAGAGTTTCATGGACCAGACATCACCGCGCGTGGCGCTCGACGACTTCGATCGAAAGATCCTGAAAATCCTGCAGAAGGACAATCTGACGCCCCAGCGGACGATCGGCGAGGCGATCAACCTCTCGGCCCCCGCCGTCCAGCGCCGCATCAAGAAAATGACCGAGGCCGGCATTATCCAGGCCAATGTCGCCGTGGTCGATCCGGCAGCACTCGGGCATCCCATCACCATCTTCGTCGAGGTCGAGGTGATCAGCGAGACCGCAGAGCAGATCGAGGCCGCCAAGCGTGAATTCGCCGTCACGCCGGAAATCCAGCAATGTTTTTACGTCACGGGCGAGGCGGACTTCGTTCTGGTGATCGTGGTACCCAACATGGCCGCCTATGAAGCGCTGACCAGAAGGCTGTTCTTCGGCAACAACAATGTGAAACGCTTCCGGACCTTCGTTGCCATGGACCGGATCAAGGCGGGGTTGGAAGTGCCGGTGGCGTAGGCTGGGTCCGGGATGCGGCTGGTGCGTGTTGTCGCGCCGCCCGCGATGTCTTCGGCGTCCGGTGCAGAGTGGACATGACAAGGCAATCTCTCCGGCAGCAGCCTGTGAGCAGCCATGCAGGCTTGGTCGCTCCGGAACTGAGGCAGAGTTCAATCTGCTCAACCAGTTCCACGAATGCGTTCCGCGCAACGGCGGCAATAAAACTTTACAGTATCTTACCCCGCCGAAACCCAGGAGCCGCAGGACGCTGATAGATCGATCTTGAGCGTCCAAGAAGGGGGTGCATGCGAAATCGATCTGGAAATGAATACCGGTCCGACATTGTCATGACGGTGGTCGCACTTTCGGCCTTGGCCATGATCCTGGCCGGATGCACGCAGACCACGCGGTCCATTTACAATGTTTCCGAGGCCCAGGCAGCGTCAATCGTCGGGTTCGAGGACATCAGGACCTATCTCGATGCCGATCTGGACAAGGCTCCGGCTGATCCGAAAAAATGGGTACCTTCGCCGACGAAGCGCGACGTCAACGTCCTGATGATATCGGGCGGCGGCGCCGGCGGGGCATTCACCGTAGGCATCCTGGCGGCCTGGAGCGAGACCGGAAAACGCCCCATATTCGATGTCGTCACCGGCGTCAGTACAGGCGCGCTCATCGCGCCTTACGCTTTTCTGGGACGGCGATATGATCAGAGCCTGACACGGCTCTATACAAGCGGCACGGCCAGGAATTTGGTCGAAGCAAGGTGGATGGGAACCGGATTGCTCGGAAAGAGCCTGCTGAAACCGGAACCACTCAGGCAGATGGTCGAGCATTGTGTCACGCGCGCGCTCCTCGCCCAGATCGCTGCCGAACATCGCAAGGGGCGGCGGCTATTTGTCCTGACCACCGATCTCGACACCCAACGCGCCGTGGTCTGGAACATGGGGGCGATCGCAGACAGCGGACGGCCCGAAGCACTGAAACTGTTCCAGGATGTGCTGATTGCTTCGGCGAGCATACCCGGCATCTTTCCTGCTGTCATGATCAAGGCACGTGTGGGACACCACGATATCGAAGAAATGCACTCCGACGGCGGTTCGGCGTCGCAGATTCTGACGCTCCCCGAAAAACTGATCGCCAGCGCAAGACGGATCCCTGGGGCAAGGCGTCAAAACGTGACCATGTATGTCATCGTCAACAATGCGCTGATGCCCGAATTCTCAATCACGTCGGACAAGACGCTTCCCTTGATGGCGCGTGCCTACTCGATCCTGATCAAGTCACAGACCCGCAGCTCGCTTCTGGCTCTATACGGCTATACCAGGCGGACCGGCACACATTTCCGTGTTGCGGCGATCGGCAAGCAAATTCCCTATTCAGTGTCCGACCCATTCAACACCGAGTACATGAGGTCGGTTTATAACCTGGGCTATTCGGCAATGCTGGAGGGCAAGGTTTGGAAAGATCAGCCGTTCTTTTAAGCTCTTGGCAATAACACCTTGGTCGCTCGTGGAGCTTTGTGTTCGACCGTTTTTCGCCCATTGCTGACATTGAGCGGCTTGTCATTGAACGACGGCTTCGCGCCGTCATCTCAGCTGTTCAGCCCGTGGGTGTGCATTCCTAAAGCAAACGTCCATCGAGCAATGCTTTGAGGGCACTGATGCGGCAACTTTGAGCCAGTACCTCGCATCGCTGATGCGCCAAACCGAGATGTAGCTTGGACTTTGACCAGCAGCCACAATCTCTGGCAAACGTCGTATTGCGGCCGTAAGAGTTAGACGTCGGTCACCCCGCCCGTGGGCCAATATTCCACGCTGAAACACAGTCGCGCCATCTGTGCGAGTGCGCGCAAACGCCCGTAGCGCTTCTTACCGTGATCGGATCGGCCTCCTTCGGCGCCATATTGCGCCCTGCCGTCATCGTTACTCGGACGATCGCCTTATGATTGAACAGCATGCCTCCCTGAATGTAACGATTGCGGGCCGTCACTGCTCGACGACCGCGCGCCTGCCGCCTTTGATCCCCGATAATTCGCGGCCGCCCGCTCTTAAGCCGGCCGCGCCGCGAATCGACTTGAACCAAGAAGATTCTGCCTGAGTCAAGAGGATTTCGACTTGTGGGCCGGCTATTTTGCTGACATTGTTCCCTGTTCGAGGAGTTGTACTGTGGCAGGTGTTTAAATGGAGGGGTAAGGATGGCAAAGGAATCTTCGAGTACCACTTCTTCCGCAAATAGAGCGGACGAAAATCTGATAGGCAATGCAGAGGCAAACGGACTGAATTTCATGGCGACCCAGGCCCGCGAGGGCGGGCTCTCCGGTGACGCTGTGGGTGTCGACAAGATACGCGATCTGCTGTTCGGCAACCAGATGCAGGACTATGACCGCCGTTTTTCCAAGCTTGAAGACCGGTTCTTGCAGCGCTTCAAGGAAGTCGAATCCGAGGCCAAGCGCAATCTTGAAATGTACGAGTCAAATGCAAAGAAGCAGGTCGAATCGCTCGCGGCGCAATTGCGGAGCGAAAAAGATGCGCGAGCCGAGGCCGACAAGGAGATTGACCGGAATCTTCGCGAGCAAAATCAGGCACTTGAAAAGCAGGTGCGCGCGTTGTCGGATCAATTGAGCGAGCTTGAGCGCGACGTTTCGGACCGGATAAGTCGAAGCGATCATTTGCTGCGTGAGGAAATCAAGCAAAAGAATGAAAGCATTCAGATGCTAATGGAGAAAATGTTTTCCGATCTCAGTAACGTCAAGACTGACAGAAATCTTTTGGCTGGGCTGTTTGTCGAGGTTGCAAAATGCATAAATCAGGATTCCGGCGGCAGCAAGAGCACCTCAGAACGTGGCTGGAAAGCGAGTTGATCGGAACTTGACGTCGAGCGTCGACCCTATCAGGTTTCCTCAAAGAGCCGCCTCGAACGATACCGAGATCGATCGCGCGGCTCTGGCTAATCTTTTGGTCGAAATTGCCCGGAACGTTGATCCCGACCATCATGCGCGTTTCGACGGAGTTCCAACCGCCGATCGCCGCATGGAAACGCTGCGCCAGTTGCTGGTCGGCCGCGAAATTTCGGAGCTTTCACGAGTTACGCATCTTCTGGGCGAACCGGAGCAGCTTGCGGAAGCAGTGGGCGGCATTCTTCCCAGTGCAGCCGCACGGGCGCCTCATACGCAGCTCGGCGAGGCCCTTGCGCCAGCCGTCGAGACGGCTGTGCAACGGTCGATCAAGAAGAGCCCGCGCACGCTGACGGATATATTATACCCGGTGTTTCTGCCGGCAATTCGCAAGTCGATCGGGGAAAAGATCGACCAGACCTTTCAGTCGCTGAATGAAACTTTAAGACATATATTTACCTGGCATGGACTCAAGTGGAGATTTGAGTCTTGGAGAACTGGTGCCAGCTTCTCGGAAGTTGTTCTAAAGCATTCTCTTGTCTATCGCGTAGAACATGTCTTTCTTATTGACCGAAATTCCGGACTTTTGATMGCGCATGTAACKGCCGAWAAYGCAACGAGCGAAGATCCTCAACTTATTTCTTCGATGCTCAGTGCTATTCAAGACTTTGTTAAAGACTCATTCAACGAGAAAGAACAGAGCGGTCTGGACACTATCCGCTTTGGGGAGCTTCGTCTCTGGTCAGAAGTTGGACAGTTTGCGACCTTGGTTTCGGTGATCCGGGGAAATCCGCCAGAGGAATTACATGAAATAGTTCGCGATGTGTTGCTTCGCATCCATGATGAATACTCACAGGCTTTAGAGCAGTTTGACGGCGACGGTTCTCAGTTGGCCGGCATAGAGACGCAGTTGCAGACCTGCGTTGAACTGAAGCAGGAGGACTCAAATCAGGGATTTCCGTGGCTGGTGGTGGCTGCAGTCCTGCTGGTTTTGATTCCGGTAGGCGGTTGGTTCTTTCTTTCCTGGCAATCGGGGCAGCGCTGGCAGGCTTATGTGTCGCGACTGAGGACCCAACCGGGCATCATCGTCGCCGAACAAACGGCGAGGGGTGGTCAATTCTATATTTCCGGCCTGAGAGACCCGCTTGGCGCCGACCCGCAGTCGCTGTTGTCTGGAACGCAGGTCGATCCCGCCCGCGTCCATTCGCAATGGCAATTCTATCAGAGCCTTGAGCCGGCGTTCGTGTTGAAGCGGCTGACGGCGTCGCTGGCTCCGCCGGATACAGTACGACTTTCGATTGTCCAGGGTCGCATCGTTGCCGAGGGTGAGGCTCCAGACACCTGGATAGATCGGGCGCGCGCAGCGGCCCGACAGCTTTCTGCAGGCGGACCGGAATTCGACATCTCCAAGGTTCGTGATGTGAGCCCCGAAACACGCGCGGCGGAGCACTGGCAGGCCTATGTGTCGCGACTTAAGACCCAACCGGGCATCATCGTCGCCCAACAAACGGCGAGGGGTGGMCAATTCTATATTTCCGGCCTGAGAGACCCGCTTGGCGCCGACCCGCAGTCGCTGTTGTCTGGAACCCAGGTCGACCCCGCCCGCGTCCATTCGCAATGGCAATTCTATCAGAGCCTTGAGCCGGCGTTCGTGTTAAAGCGGCTTACGGCATCGCTGGCTCCGCCAGATACAGTACGTCTTTCGATTATCCAGGGTCGCATCGTTGCCGAGGGTGAGGCTCCCGACACCTGGATAGATCGGGCGCGCGCAGCGGCCCGACAGCTTTCTGCAGGCGGACCGGAATTCGACATCTCCAAGGTTCGTGATGTGAGCCCYGAAACACGCGCGGCGGAGCACTGGCAGGCCTATGTGTCGCGACTKRRGACCCAGCCGGGCATCATCGTCGCCGAACAAAAGGCGCGCGATGGCCAATTCTATATTTCCGGCCTGAGAGACCCGCTTGGCGCCGACCCGCAGTCGCTGTTGTCTGGAACGCAGGTCGACCCCGCCCGCGTCCATTCGCAATGGCAATTCTATCAGAGCCTTGAGCCGGCGTTCGTGTTAAAGCGGCTTACGGCGTCGCTGGCTCCGCCCAAATCTGTTCTGCTTTCGATTGCCCAGGGTCGCATCGTTGCCGAGGGTGAGGCTCCTGCCAACTGGATCAACCGGGCGCAGGCCGCCGCAGAACAACTTTCGGCTGACGGAGTGGTTCTGGATGTCTCGCAGCTGCATGAGCTGAACCTCGCAGAACTTAATTATTTGAGAGAGGCCATCCAGGCGACCGATATTTTCTTCTATTCCGGCAAAGCTGTGCCGGGACCAGAGCAGACGCCGGTCCTCGACAGGTTGGCGGATCAAATAAAGGAATTCGCCCAAAATGCCCGCAAGTCAGGCGTGACAGCGCGGTTCATGTTAACCGGTCATGCGGACGCCACGGGCCGCGAGACGGCCAACGTGTCGATCAGCGCCGCCCGCGCCGAGACAGTTCGTGCGCTTCTCAACAAGCGCGGCGTCGCTCCGGAACTGCTGCTGGTTCGGGGCGCTGGCACTTTTGAGCCGGTGGTGCCTGAAAATAGTCAAACTGGGAGCTCCACCAATCGCCGGGTTTCGATTACGATAAGCCTAGAATAGTGCGGAGCTAGGATATTGCAAAAAAAGATCTGCATGTTGGGTGGGTTCTCTGTCGGAAAGACGAGTCTGGTCCGCAGGTTTGTGCAAAGCATCTTTGCAGATACCTACTTGACCACGGTGGGAGTGAAAATCGACAAGAAAAGTGTCGCACTCCCGGACAAAACCGTGGATCTGATTTTGTGGGATTTGGCCGGTGAAGACGATATCGGCTCATTCCGCATCAGCAATGTGCGGGGTGCGGCCGGGCTCGTGCTTGTCGTCGATGGAACCCGCGCCGCTACTCTTGCCGTGGCGCTCACTCTGCGCGAGCGGGCCGAGGCCGAATTCGGCGCTATGCCGTTTGTCTTGCTGTTCAACAAATCCGACCTGGCGGATCGGTGGGCAATATCGGATAGTGAGATTAACGAACTCAGGCAACTTGGATGGCAAATCTATCTAACAAGTGCGCTTTCGGGTGAACATGTTGATGATGCGTTTCATCAGCTTGCTTCGATGGTCAGCAAATAGACCATGCATAGATTGCCAAGAGAAGTCGGAAGCTGGATTTACGATTTCTTCTACAATGAGCACTCTGTCGCATATCTGAAAATTGACGCCCAGCTTTGCATAGCTGCGAAGGGCGGTAACGTTAAACATTACGGGCTCTCATCGCTTCGCATTGGCAAGCCTGTTGCCGACCAGCTCGAGTTTATGGAAGGTTTGCTGCCTTGCCCGGAGCTTCCATATCATATGGCCATGGTCGAACTGCCCAGCGGGCGTGTCGCGGACCTTCATCTTTTTGCCGGCAATGCCTGCGTGTGGCTGCTCTTCCTTGACGCCACTGCTGAACGCGACAACAAGCAGCGGCTTCAACAGAAGGCTTATGAAATGACGCTCCTAGAAGAGAGAGAGCGCCAACTCAACGAGAAATTACAATCGGCGAACGAGGCGTTGAGGAAGAGCCAGCGGGCATTGTCGCGTGAATACCAGCGCGCCGAATCCCTACTCCTCAACATTCTTCCGGCGTCGATCGCGGAACGGTTAAAAGCGCACAAAAAAATTGCAGACAACCACGCAGAGGTGAGTGTGCTTTTTGCCGACATCGTCGGTTTTACGGAAAGAACGCGGAGCGTCGGAGCCGTAACGACGCTCGCTATGTTAAATTACTTCTTCAAGGCGGCGGATCGGCTCTCGGAACGATACGGCTGCGAAAAGATCAAGACAATCGGTGATTGTGTGATGGTGGTCGCTGGCCTGCCCACCGCGCGATCCGATCATGCAGAAGCCCTCGCGCACTATGCACTTGAACTGCGGAAGGCGGTCAAGCGCGAACACTTCGCAGGAGAACCGCTGAGACTCAGAATTGGAATTCACTCGGGGCCAATCGTCGCTGGCGTCATAGGCAAAAGGCGGTTCGCCTATGACCTTTGGGGCGAGACCGTTAATCTTGCCTCACGCATTCAGACTTCCGCGGAGCCCGATGAGATCCGAATTTCGGATGCAACTCATCAACTGCTTGGACCAAGATTTGCTTGTGACCCACTCGAGGAAACGGAATTGCGTGGTACAGGTCGTGTTCGAATGTGGCGTCTCCTGGCTTGATTTGGCGTAAAGCGGACATTCAACCCCAGCCACCAAAACCCATTTCGAGCCGCGATGGTCCGGTCACGGAAATGCGTTGGACAGCATGCCCGGGACCTGTCAGGTCAGGCTGTCGCCCAATTGCTGCCGCCCAATGAGAAACCGCAACTCCACACTTGTCCCGATCGTCGCGCTGCTGGTCACCATGCTGTCGATCCAGTCCGGCGCGTCATTGGCCAAGCATCTGTTTCCGCTGCTCGGTGCGCTCGGAACGACCTCGATCCGGCTCGCGCTCGCGGCACTCATCATGATCGTCATGCTGCGCGGCTGGCGCGCCCGCATCACCCGCGAAAACTGGAGGTCGCTGATCGTCTACGGCGTCATGCTCGCGGGCATGAACATCATGTATTACCTGGCGATCGCTCGCTTGCCGCTCGGCATCGCCTCCGCGCTTGAATTCCTCGGACCGCTCGGCGTGGCGGTGGCGCTGTCGCGAAAGATCTCCGATTTCGCCTGGGCCGGGCTTGCGGCGATCGGCCTTGCTTTGCTGACGCCTGTCGTCGGTCCGATGCAAAGGCTTGATCCTGTCGGCATCGCCTGGGCTCTGGCTGCGGCGGCCTGCTGGGCGCTCTATATCATTTTCGGCAAGCAGGCCGGCCGGCAGCATGGCGCGCAGACGGCCGCGCTCGGCATGACCATCGCCGCAATGATCGCCCTGCCGCTCGGCATTCCTGAGGCAGGCCTCTCGCTTCTCGATCTGTCGCTGCTGCCGATCGCCTTCGGCATGGCACTGCTGTCGAGCGCTGTTCCATTCACGCTGGAAATGCATGCGCTACGCAATCTCCCGACGCGGTCCTTTGGCATTCTGATGAGCATGGAGCCCGCCATCGGCGCATTGGTCGGCCTGGTGATATTGCGGGAAAATCTGGCCTTCAGCCAATGGCTGGCAATTGCGTTCATTGTTGCCGCATCGATCGGCACCTCGATTTCAACGCGCAACGCCGCCGAAGCCTGACAGAGCCCTCCGATCCGAAATATGCCGCATTTGCGTCTGACTGAGGACGCTGGCGATGCGGTTTTGGACCTGAGGGCAAATGCGGCAATGAGAAGATTTGCTTTGGCCCTCTCGGCGATGGTTTTGGCTTTGCCGACCACGGCCCTTTGCCATCCGCATGTCTTCATCGCGGCCCATTTCGAAGCCGTTGCCGGCGCGGATGGCACTCTGCAGGAATTGAAGAACGACTGGATCTTCGACGAGGTGTTCTCGGCCTCGGTGCTGATGGATTTCGACCGCAACGGAGACCTGCAGCTGAGCGACGGCGAGTTGAAGGCCGTCGCTGACACGGTCCGTAAGTCGATCGCGAAATATGGCTACTATACGAACCTGATCCACGACGGCGCCAGGATCGAGGTGAAGCGGCCGTCCTCGGTGCAGGCCACGTTCACCGATGGCATCCTGCAGCTGAAATTCTCGGTCAAGCCCTCGCGGCCGGTACCGATCAAGGGCAAGCTCATTTTCGGCATCTATGATCCGACGCTCTATACGGCCATCGACTTCGACAAGGATGGCGACATGAAGCTGGCGGGTGCGGCTTTCTCGAATTGCTCGGCCAAAGTCGTGCGGCCGAACTCGGACCAGATCATCGCCCAGAACCAGGCAACGCTGACCAGCATGTTCTTCAATGATCCGACGGGAACGAATTTTTCCCAGTTGACGGCAACGCGGCTCGAAGTGACCTGCCCCTGAAGGCCCTGCGTTATGGCAGTGCAAGATTTAGCCGGAGACGCTCGCAGTCTTTCGCGCTATGAAGTGTGGCTACAAATTCCCGCCCCATCAGACATCAAGGTCCCCTCATGGCTCTCAAAGTGCTTTTCATTGGCGGTACCGGCCAGATCTCCTATCCATGCGTCGAGCGCGCCGTGGCCCAGGGGCATCATGTCAGCGTCTTCAACCGCGGCCTGAGAGGCGACCCGTTGCCGAAGGGCGTTACCTCGATCGTCGGCGAACTCGGATTGGCGGCCTATGCGGATCTCGCCAAGGCCAATTACGACGTCGTCTGCCAGTTCATCGCCTTTACGCCCGACCAGATCGCCCGCGACATCGAGATTTTTGCCGGCCATTGCGGTCAATACATCTTCATCTCCTCGGCCTCGGTCTATGTAAAGCCGGCGCGCCATTACGTGATCACCGAGGAGACGCCGGCGATCAATCCCTACTGGCCCTATAGCCAGGCCAAGATCGCCTGCGAGGAATTGCTCAGGACCTCCAGAATTGCGTGGACGATCGTCCGCCCCAGCCACACCGTTCGCACCGGCCTGCCGGTGATGATCGGCGACAGCGACGTCATGGCACGGCGCATGCTCGACGGCGAGCCGACGATCGTGGCCGGCGATGGCCACACGCCCTGGACATTGACCCGCTCGGTCGATTTCGCAGCACCGTTCGTCGGGCTGTTCGGCAAGGAGGCAGCACTCGGCGAGATTTTCCACATCACCTCCGACCGCGCGCATATCTGGGACGACATCCAGAAGACGATCGCCCGATTGCTGGGTGTCGAGGCAAAAATTGTCCACGTACCCACGGATACGCTGATCAAATACATCCCGGATTGGATCGGCCCTTTGCGAGGCGACAAGTCGTGGACGGCGCTGTTCGACAATTCCAAGGTCAAGCGCGTGGCGGGCGACTTCACTTGCGCCGAAAACCTGGACGAAATCCTCGCCGAGCCGATCATGCACGTCAAGCAGCGCCTGGCCAAGAGCCGACCGCTCAGGGGCGAACTCGATGCCATGGTCGACAGGATTTGTGCTGCGCAGAGCGCTCTTGGCTAACAGGGAGTGCGCGAAGGCACTGGCCGGCCGCGCTTACGCCAGCCGCGCCCAATCCGCTGCCTCGATCACATAAGGCGTGAACAGAAAATCGCGGATGCCCGTGATCTCATCGCCGCGCCAATCGACCAGGACGAAATGGGCCGGCTGTTCCGATGGTTCGAGCTTATTGAACACCAGCATGGCCGGACGGCCCTCGATGGCGCCATAGGCGAAGCGCCATTTGGTTTCCTCGGCATAGCGGGTGAAATAGGCTTTGATCTTCTCGCGTCCTTCGAGCCTGAGCCGGTTCACCAGATCGAGCTTGACGTCCTCGGCGAGCATGGCGCGGATGGCGTCGAAATCCCCCGTCTGGAAAAGCTGCACATAGCTGCGCATCTTCTGGCGTTGCACATCGGACATCAGCGGCAGGGTGGCGTCGTTGGGCATGGATGCCAATGTTCTGAGCGCAGCCCGGCCGCGCTGTAGTGCCGACTTGGCTGCCGCAGGCGTGCAATCGGCGATCCCAGCGATTTCCTCGACGGAATGGCCGAGGACGTCCTTGAGGATGACGGCGCATCGCTGCAGTTCCGGCAATTGCAGAAAGGTCTGGAAGCCGATGGCCAGAATGTCGGCCTCCGGCGCGGGCGCGCCCTCGATGTCGTCGGTCAGGGGAACCACGACATGCCGCGTCCGGCGGCGCAGCAGGTCGAGACAGGTATTGTGGGCGATCTTGAGCAGCCAGACTTCGAGATTGTCGATCTCCGCCCCCTGCGCCCGGGCGCGGAGCGCCTTGAGGAGCGTGTCCTGCACAGCGTCCTCGCCATCGACGGCCGAGCCGGTGATCCGGGCACAATAGCGGTGCAGGCGTGGCCGGAGTTCTTGCAGTCGTTTGCCGAAATCGTCGTCATTCATCCGTCGAGCCCTACGTCTCCAGTCGTCAGTTCAAAAAGCATCTCCGGCTCAAACGACATGGCCGCAGATTCTATCTCTTTGTTTTATGCAATTCTCGCAAGAATGCCGCGCGCAGGCTTGCGAGAATTGCTCCAAGTGAAGCCCGAATGCCAGGACCGATCGGCGACGATGTCTGCGACCTCGCTGAGCCCTGCGAATCGAAGCTGGCTATCGCCGGTTCCTCAGGGGCGGTGGTCGAGCACGACATCGCCCAAAGTCGATTCAAGGCTCGCCAGGTCGCGGATTTTCGGGAAATAGGCGATCATCCTCGGGTCGCTGCGCATGGCCTGCACCGCTTCGGGCGTCTCCCATTCGGAATAGATCGTCACACTGGCGCCGTCGCGGCTGGCGATCAGCCGGGTCGACTTCCAGCCGTCGAGGGTGGCGATCACAGTCTCGGTATTGTCTCTGAGCGTCGCGACCAACTCCTGCTGCCTGCTGGGGTCGACCTTGAGCATGTTGATGAGAATGACGGATTCCTGGGCCATGGACGTATCTCCTGTTGTGGACGGGAGAAAGACGATGTGGTGAACACAAACGGATCGCGAGTGGAGAAATTTTTTGCAGCAGGCTGGCGACGGGCGTCAATCCCGCCATTTTGAGCGATGAAAGCGGTGTTGTGACCGCCCGTCTGAGCCAAAAATGCCGGCTTGTGGACCCGATTCCAGGGATAGGAGCTATCTCGGCTCAACTGGCAGTGTTATATTAGCAATGCTACAAACCGGAGGAGCGGGGCAATGGCGACGTGGACGGTTGCGGACACCTCGGACGACAAGTTCGACATCGAGAACTTCTTCTCCCAAAACGGTCTGCTGCTGAAGAACGACGTCGGTTTCGACATCGTCTACTACCGGGCTAGCGATGACCAGCCCACCTATTTTGTCATCCACGCATACAGCAATCCAAGCCCTGCGCATTATTGGATCAGCATGGATTTCCAGACCCATATCGACTCGGGCAAACAAGACCAGGCGGTTTTGAGCGATGTTTTCGTATCCGCCAGCCAGTTCGATGAACTCACATCTCTTCATACGGGCGCGGATGTCGCCAGCGTCCTGTTTTCGGGCGACGATACGCTGACCGGTTCATTGCATGACGATGTCCAGCGCGGCTATGCCGGCAAGGATTTGCTTGACGGCGGTCTCGGCGCTGACGCGATGTATGGCGGCACCGGCAATGACACCTATGTCGTCGATTCCACCGGCGACACGGTCACGGAGCTCAAGGGCGGCGGCAAGGATACCGTCAATTCCTATGTCAGCAACACGCTGGAAGACTTCGTCGAAAACCTGACGCTGCTCGATCCCGCCAGTCCGGTCGGCAAAGCCGCCGTCTTGAAAGGCACCGGCAACAGCCTCGACAATGTCATCGAGGGCAACACGGGCAATAATGTCCTTTCCGGCCTCGATGGCGCCGATACGCTCGATGGCGGCAAGGGCAACGACAAGCTGATCGGCGGGCAGGGGGCGGATACCTTCGTCTTCGCCAAGGGTGACGGCCAGGACACGATCACCGATTTCCAGGCCGCAGGCACTGGTCACGACAAGATCGATCTCTCTGGCTTTCCGGCGATCACCGACTTCCAGGATTTGAAACAGCACGATCTGGAGGATCACGGCAAGGATGTGTGGATCAACGTCGGCAAGGATGTGCTGGTGATCAGGAATGCCGACATCCACGATCTATCCAAGGCGGATTTCCATTTCTGACGGGCAGTCCGCCCGGGCCTGTCAAAGTGTTCGACACCGTTTCATTTGTTTCATTCATGGTCCGGCTCGCGACATCGGCGTGAAATCACGGGACGTTATTTCATTTGATCAGATGAGGACGCATGCGGCACCGATCCGCTTGCCTCCGTTGAACGCGGCCAATGAACCGGGAGAGCCAGAATGCCGACATGCAGTCAATGTGAACTCGACAGGCCAGAGGCCGAGGTCAAGCTCGGGATCTGCGATCCATGCTTCACCTTCGGTCCGCCCAAGACGGTGATCGATCCCGGCCCGTCACCGCATGAGCACGCGCTGCAGCAGCGCCTGCACGACCTGATCCTGACGACCTCGGGCGATGTGCCTGGGCGGGAGATCGGCACGGTGATTTCAATCGTCGCGACCGAAGCGGCGATCGGCATGAATGTGCTGCGCGACATCGCCAACAACCGGCGCGACATCGTAGTCGGCCGCGCCGCGGCGTCGCAGACGTCGCTGCGCGAGGCGAGGCTCGCCTGCCTCAACGATCTGCAGCGCGAGGCCGCGATGGTTGGAGCCGATGCGGTGATCGCCGTCGATCTCGACTATAACGAAATTTCCACCCCTGGCAGCGGCGGCGGCATCCTGTTCGTCGCGGCGAGCGGCACGGCGGTGACGTTGAAGCCCGCTGCTTGAGCGCGGGGTGATCGGGGTTTTGGCATGCCCTCGTTGTGAGGCAAGTCTACGCAGCCTTCCTGTCGGCCGAGACCCATCTGCCCTTGCCTTCGGCCTTGGCGCGATAGCAGGCCTGGTCGGCCGAGGACATGAGTTTTGTGGCCGACGCGGCATCGCCTGAGACGGTTTTGATGCCAATGCTGGCGCCCACCCGGTATTCTCGCCCGTCAAAGATGAAGGGCAGCGATGCGATTGCCTGGGTGAGGCGGTCGCAGATCGCATGTGCCGTGGGAATATCAATATCGGTCAATATCAAGCCGAATTCGTCGCCGCCGAGGCGTGCCACGATGTCGTCGGCGCGGACTGAGCGTTGCAGGCAGGCGGCGATCTCCTTGAGAACCTCGTCTCCCGCCGCGTGCCCGGCTCCGTCGTTGACGGCCTTGAATCCATCGAGATCGAGCAGTGCCAGCATATGCAGGCGCCGCCCTCCGTGCGCGGCGCGGATGGCCGACTGGAATGCCTCGTCGAAAGCCTGCCTGTTGGGCAGGCCGGTCAGCGCATCATGCGTCGCGGCATGATGCAGCCGCGCCTTGAGTTCATGCTCCTCTGTCGTGTCGCGGAAGACGATGACAAGGCCGGCATTCCGGCTGTCGGCGACGAAAGGCGAGATCGAGCAATGCGCGCGCCGTTGTGCGCCGTCGCGCCTGCGGATCACGGTGTCGTCGGCGACCTTGAGCGGCATCCCGAGAGATAGTGCCTGGATGACCAGCCGGCCGCAGATCGGCTGATCCGCACCGGAGCGCAGGTCTAGAACCTGACCAACCGACCGCCCAATGGCGTCTTCCGGCGTCCAGCCGGTGATTTCGGCCGCCGCCGCGTTGAAATCGGTGATGATTCCGGTGGAGTCGACGCAGGCTAGCCCTTCGGCGATTGACCGGAAGGTTACAAGCAGACGCTCCTTTTCCTGCGCAAGGGCGAGTTCGACCTCCTTGAGCGCCGAAATATCGGTATCGGTGCCAAGGATGCGCGCCACGCTGCCGTCGGCCCGCCATTCGACCGGCCTGCCGCGGCTGAGGATCCAGACCCAATGGTTGTCCCGGTGCCGTTCGCGGTATTCAAAGGAGTTTATCGCCAGCTTGCCGTCGTTCTGTCGCGTGATGGCGTCGAGGATGCGCGGACGGTCCTCTGGATGCAACCTGTCGAGCCAGGGACCGGCAAGCGCATCCACGTCTTCGTCAGGGCCGTAGCCCCGGATCTGCTTCCATCTCGGCGAGAAATAAGCCGTGCCGGCCACGAAGTCGTGATCCCAGATGCCCTGACCCGCGGCATCGAGGGCCCAGTGCAGCCTGCGCCCCTGCTTCATCCATTCCTCGTCGCCCCAAGGTTCGGGGGCGGTATCTGACATGGCGCGGGTTTCCTCTCGCCGGAATATTCGCCGTATTTCGGAGAGGAGAATAGACGCGAAGGGTGAGTGTCGGGTTAACGAAGAATAACAAACCAGGGACGACGGAGAGTTTCGTGGGCCGATCACGGATACCAGGGGCTTCAAAACGTCTCCCCCAACACTTTTCAGAGGCCACGATATTTGCCGCGACTTTCCTTCAGATGGATTGTCCACGCAACGCGCCATGACCCAAAGGCAATCAATGTCCCCTGCGCCGACATGCCAATGTGCAATCAGACGTCACCTGAACAGCGCGGCCAGATAATAAACAAATGCGGAGATGATCGCCGCCGAGGGCAATGTAACGACCCAGGCAATGACGATGTTGCTTGCCAGGCCCCATCTCACGGCGGAGACCCTTCGGGCGGCGCCGACGCCGACGATGGCACCGGTAATCGTGTGCGTGGTCGACACGGGAATGCCCAGCCAGGTGGCGGCGAACAGTGTCAGGGCGCCGCCCGTCTCGGCACAGAAGCCTTGCATTGGATTGAGCCGGGTGATTTTCGATCCCATCGTGTGCACGATGCGCCAGCCGCCAAACAGGGTGCCGAGCGCCATCGCCGTCTGGCAGGAGATCACCACCCAGAGCGGAACATAGAAGCTGCCGCCGAGATAGCCTTGCGAGAACAACAGCACCGCTATGATTCCCATCGTTTTCTGCGCGTCATTGCCGCCATGTCCGAGGGAGTAGAGCGACGCAGAAACGAATTGCAGGATGCGGAACGTGCTGTCGACCGCAAATGGCGTCTGGCGCACGAAAATCCAGGATACGGAGAGGATCAGGAAGAGTGCCAGGACAAAGCCGATGGCAGGCGACAGGAAGATAGCCGCCACGGTCTTGGTAAGGCCGGAAAACACGATGGCGCTGCCGCCGGTCTTGGCGAGTCCCGCACCGACCAATCCGCCGACGAGCGCATGGGATGAACTGGAGGGGATGCCGAATATCCAGGTGACGATGTTCCACACGATCGCTCCCGACAGGGCCGCGAAGACCACCTGTGGTGATACGATCGCCGGGTCGATGATCCCGGTGCCCAGTGTCTGGGCAACATGCAGGCCGAAGAACAGGAAGGCGATGAAGTTGAAGAAAGCCGCCCATAGGACCGCGTATTGCGGCTTCAATACCCTGGTCGAGACGATCGTGGCAATCGAATTGGCTGCATCGTGCAGGCCGTTGAGAAAGTCGAAGAACAGTGCCACAGCGATCAGGCCGGCCAGCAGCGGAAAGGCGAGGGTGGCATCCATCAGACGTTCTCGATGACGATGCCGTTGATCTCGTTGGCGACATCTTCGAACCGGTCCACAACCTTCTCGAGCTCGCCATAGATCTCGCTGCCGATGATATAGGCCATGGCATTGCCGGCGCCGTGTGTGCGGAAAAGGTTTTTCAGTCCTTCTTCGTAAAGCTCGTCGGAGCGGCCTTCGACGCGCGTCATCTCTTCCGTCAGCGCGCTGATCCGGGTGGAATTCGTCCCCATCTGTGGCAGCAGCGGCACTGTCGCGGCGTTAAGGCGCGCCGCCTCCGCGATCAGCCGGCCCATCTCCTGCATGCCTGGCTCGAACGTGTGCTGTTCGAAGCGGCGAATTGTCTTCACCGTCTTGTTGAGCATGTCGACGGCATCGTCCATGGACTGAATGAGGTCCTTGATGTCGCCTCGGTCGAAAGGGGTGATGAAGCTGCGGCGCACCGCGAGCAAGACTTCGCGGGTGATCTCGTCCGCCTCGTTCTCCAATTCGACGATCCGCCGGCAATGGTCTTCGATCGCTCCTTCGCCGGTCAGCAGTGCCTGCATTTCGTTTGCGGCATCCACGGCCGTTTTCGAATGCCGCTCGAAGAGATCGAAGAACTTGTCTTCACGCGGCAGGAGTTTTCTGAACCAACTGAGCATGTTGCTATCCGGTAATGACTGTCACAAAACTGTCATAAATGAAAATTCCGGAGCTGTAAAAGCTTGATCTGCATGGCCTATCTTGATTTTGTGGGAAAGGGAAACAGGGAATAAGCTCACTCAGGAAAACAGTGGCAAAAAGCAAAACGCATCTTGCACGGCTGGCCAGGCACGCGACGGCGCTATTCAATGCGCCGTGGCTGGAGCAGTATGCTGCCATCTGCTATCGCGCCGATCAGGAAAGCAACAGGCATCTGGCTTTGATGATCACGGCTCGCGGTTCCGGACGCTGGGTTATTCCGAAAGGTGGCCTGATGAAGGACAAAGATCCGCGGCAGGTCGCCGCGCGCGAGGCGTTCGAGGAAGCCGGCATTAAAGGGAAGGTCAGCAAAGAGGCGATCGGCAGCTACAGCTGTATGAAGCGCCTTGATGATGGCACGAATGCGCCATGCATCGTCGAAGTCTTCGCTCTTGAAGTCGACGTCATCGCCGAGACTTTCAAGGAGCATGGCCAGAGGCAGGTCCTTTGGGTGCCGTTGGCGGAGGCTGGTCGACTTGTCGAGGAGCCGGAGCTGCGTGGATTGTTTGTCAAGCTCGATATGCTGCTGCGGGCGAAATTCGGACTATGAGGCTCATGCGGGGATCTCGGCTCCTGCATTGACAGCTATCAGGTCGGCAAAGGATTTTCCTTGCGCCGATCCTGGGGGCACCCAAGGCCTGGCGGCTGCATGGGGCAAACCCTCCCGCCCCGGTCCCGGATCCGTGGCGATGCGGAACGAATATCGCACGTCTGCGTTCCCTATCGCCAGAACCGCCTCAATACCACCAGCGGCTCTCCGTCAACCCCGCAGCCGGAGTGATCGTCGATGTTGTCCGAGTCAGAGGTGTCCGCCCCTTCAACGCCCGAGATTCCGACGGGATCAAGCCGATTGCAGAAATATGTCGGCTGCATTCTTTTCCTGATGGTGATCTACGGTCTTTACCTCGGCCGGGAATTCCTGACGCCGATCGTGCTTGCGTTTCTGCTGGCGCTGACCTTGACGCCGGTGGTGCGGTTCCTAGCCAGATGGTCCGTGCCGTCAGGGCTTTCGGCGACGCTGTTGATCATCCTCACGACGGTGACGATCTCGGTTCTGGCCTATGCCACAAGCGGACCGATTGCGACACTTGTCGCCGATGCGCCTGCCATCGGCGACAAGCTGCAAGCCAAGGTCCACTCGGTGAAGGTCACGGTCGATAAGGCATTGAAGGCCACGGCCCAGATCGACTCTGCGACGGAGGTCGTCTCCGATAACAATGTGCAGAAGGTCGTCATGGCGCAGCCGGGCATTCTGTCACGCGCTGCCGGCAACGCGCTTTCCTTGGGGACGACGCTGGCAATCACCTTCGTCTTGTCGCTGTTTCTGCTCGCGTCGGGCACGATGTTCTATGAAAAGATTGTCCAAAGCGTTCCGAGATTGAGCGACAAGAAGCGGATTTTGCGGGTCGTCTATAGCGTCGAGCGCGAAATCTCGCGTTATCTGTTCACGATCAGCCTCATCAATGCCGGACTGGGGGCCATGATCGGAATAGGCCTGTGGCTGATCGGCATTCCCGACGCCCTCGTTCTCGGCATGGCTGCGGCAATCTTCAATTTCCTGCCCTTCATCGGGGCGCTCATGACGATCGTGCTTGTCGGCGTGATCTCGCTTGCCACCTTCGACGGGATCGCCTTTGGCCTTGTCGCGCCCGCCTTCGTCCTCTGTTGCGACATTATCGAAGGCCAGTTCGTTACGCCGCTCCTGCTCGGCAGGAGGCTTGAACTGAACACGGTCGCGGTGTTCATCTCGATCTCCTTCTGGTCATGGATCTGGGGCTTCATCGGTGCATTGCTGGCTGTGCCGATCCTCGTCGTCATCAAGGTGATTTGCGATCACTTCGAGTCGCTAAAGCCGTTTGGCAATTTCCTCTCCGCACAGCAGGTGAAGTCCGACGAATAAGGGCAGACACCGTTGAAGGCAGAGGTCTTGGCTCGAAGGCGGACATCGGGCCACCGATATAACGTTCCTTAAATTCTTGCTGCTATGCCTGCGTTGCGGAAACGAAGGCCGGGACGCACTATGACCGTTCAGACATTTGGCAAGGCATCGCCCGAGGCCCTTTATCGGGAGGCAAACCGGCTTGCGGCACTCGAACAACTCGACATGTTGGACACGCCGCGGGACCCTGGCTTCGACCGGCTGGTGCAGCTGATCAAGGAAATATTCCGCGTCGATATCGCCATCATCTCGCTGATCGACGCGCATCGGCAATGGTACAAATCCTGTTCCGGCATGCCTGTGAACGAGGTGGCAAGAGAGGAGACGTTCTGCCAGCATGTCGTGCTTTCCGAGCAGGCGATTGTGGTGCCGGATGCGACCAAGGACCCCTTGTTCGCCCAAAACCCGTCCGTTGTCGGCGACGATCATATCAGGTTCTATGCCGGTGTGCCGCTTAAGACAGCTGAGGGGCATGTTATCGGGACAGTCTGTGCCATCGACCGCAGGCCGGGCTCCTTCAGCAGGCGCGACCTCGCGATTCTGGAGGGCATAGCGGCCATCGCCATGGACCGGATCGAGCTGTTGAAATCAGCGTCGACCGACGGGCTGACCGGTCTTCTCAATCGTCGCGCATTCAAGGACGAGGCGAGCCAGGCGATCTCATCGGCAATTCGACATCGCCAGGATCTCGCCTGCATCATTTTCGATGTCGATCACTTCAAGCGTGTAAACGACACGTATGGCCATGCGGCCGGCGATGAGGTGCTCAGGGCTGTTGCCGAAGCGTGCAGAGCTGTCTTGCGTGCCGAAGATCGGCTTGGCAGGATCGGCGGCGAGGAGTTTGCGATCATACTTCCCCAAACCGGCCGCGAGGCTGCTGGTGTCGTCGCAGAGAAGGTGCGCACCGCGATCGCCGCGCAAACTGTTGCCTGGAATGGGGGATCGATTGGTGTGACCGCAAGCTTGGGTTTGACCTCACTTTCGATTGTCGCCAAGGACATCGACACGCTGCTGGCGCAGGCCGATGTGGCGCTTTATCGCGCCAAGAGCAGTGGACGTAACCGCTGCATTGATTGGGGCGCAGGGACGGACGAGGCGATGGCGAGCGGTCGGCGGCGGGTGCTGAAAGCCGGCAATATTATCTTCAACGATCGCCGTTCGACGGTTGATTGTACCGTAAAGACCTTCGGCACGGGTGGCGCCGGCTTGCGCGTGATGAATTCCGTCGGCATTCCGCCTGAATTCCTGCTGGCGATCAAGGGCGAGGGATTTGAGACCGAGTGCCGGGTCGTCATGCAGGACGGCCAGAATATCGAGGTTGCCTTTAGATAAGTTCGGGCGGCGATTTACCGCTCGCTGTCATCAGGGCTTCACCTAGGACGAAGCTTGATCGAGCCGGCAATTTCCTCCACGCACAACAGATAAAATCTGAGAAGTAAGGGACGGCGGCGGCAAGGGCCATCAGTGTTCTTAAAAACTGTTATAGGAAAAAGCGCGCGGTGGATGCTCTCTGACCCCGAGTGCGTAATCCAGTTGCGCACGCATCCACAAGACACCGTTCTCATAATCGTCATGGGACATTTGCTCAAGACGGCCACCGCCGCGTGTCACCTGCCCGGGCAGCGCCTGCTACGGCAATGGTCCCGAGCAGGGTACCAAACACACCGACCGCTATCACAATCCATCTTGTCATCATACCGCCCACGTTCAGCTACCAGTATCGTTTGGGCGGGGAATGGCCGCATCCGATCAACCCATTCAGTCTCAAGCCTGCACAGTTCACGCACAGGTTTTAGTGGCGAGTTTTCGGCGACTTTGCATGAATCTTTCTGGTTGAGTTCGGGCTTTGACATTTTCGGCGCGCGGTTTGACTGCAGAAGGTGGTAGTGTTTCTGCCTCACCGACATAGGCCGCAAAGCTCCCGGCGCTATGAAAGCGCACTGTTGGGTAAACCGGGAATATCCTCCGGCAGGCCGAAATCTGCGCGCAGCACATGTGGCAACTCCTCCTCACGCAATTCGCGCTGGATTGTTTCTCCACCAGCATAGCGAATTGTGTATTGCCGTTCGTAAAGTCCATACCGTGCCTCATCCGTGCATCGGGCGGCTGCAAGCGCGGTGCGGAATGGCGAGCCGGGATGCGTAGACGTATACCAGTTGGCAGTCTCAAGGTCGGCGTCTTCGACCTGGCCCGGGGCCAGTTCGTAAGCCGGCGTCCAGGCGCCATCTCTGAAGACGTTGAGTAGCAGCCCCTCCTTGCCCTGACCAAATCTGTAGCTGTCGTGCCGGCTCTGCTGTGGCTCTTCGCTGGCAAGGAGCAGCGGCGCGTCGGGAACCGTGCCGCCAAAGCCCACGTCGACCAGCCATTCCTCATCGTCCAGACGCACAATCAGCGCCAGGTGACTCCGCGCCGGAGGCGGCGCCTCTGCCGGGCGGTGCCAGAGAACGCGGGCCAGCACCCGCCTGACGTCAAATCCGACTACGCCGAGCACATGTTCGAAAAGGCTGTTCTGCTCGAAGCAATAGCCGCCGCGACGGCGCGTCACCAATTTGTCGATAATGGCGGGCAGCGCCAGATCTATGGGCCGACCGGCCAGGACGTCGAGCGCTTCGAAGGGGATGGCAGCGAGATGCAGTCGCTGCAGTGCCGCAAGCGTTGCAAAATCGGCATGCGCAGTGCCTTGAAACCCTATCCTGTCGAAATAAGCATCCAGCATCTGTTCGACCTCGCCTGGATTGATCCTGTGTTGCAGAATACACGGTGAAGAGCGCTTCGGGAGTATCCGACGACTGCCCTCATCCCGGCGTTGATATCTGGCGTGGTGGGCCACAGCACTTATGCGCGGAAGGAAAGGCCATTGCAGAGTCACAGCTTGATTGCCTTTTCCTTATGCCTTAGATCAGTCGCGATTGCGACGGTCGCCAACGCCGCCGTTCTGCCGCGAGAGCATTGCCTCGTCCTGCCGCACTGAAACCGGACCATCTCAAGGACAGATCGCAATGGAAAATACGTCGGCAATCATTTCAACACTCTCGGCCTCGTTTCTGGGATCCTTCGTAGAAGTGGTGGAGGCGTTCACCATCGTCCTGGCGGTTGGGGTCACCCGCAGCTGGGGACCTGCGCTCAAAGGGGCGGCACTGGCTCTCGCGCTCCTGGCGGCACTCGTCCTGGTGTTTGGGCCGTTGATCGCATTGATCCCCCTGCAACTGATGCAATTCGTCATCGGCTTGCTGCTCATCCTGTTCGGCATGCGCTGGCTGCGCAAGGCCATCTTGCGATCCGCAGGCTTCATCGCCCTGCATGACGAAGAGGTTGCGTTCGCCAAAGAAGTGGACGCGCTCAAACGCCAGGCGGCCGACCGGCGCGCGGATTACCTCGCGGGCCTCGCGGCGTTCAAGGCGGTGTTGTTGGAGGGTGTCGAGGTCGTGTTCATCGTCGTTGCGGTCGGTACCGCGCATGGCATGACCGAACTCGCCGGCATCGGAGCGCTGGCGGCCGTGATCGCTGTGTTGGCGGTGGGGGCATTGGTGCACAAGCCGCTGACGAAGGTCCCCGAAAACATTCTCAAATTCGCCGTCGGACTGATGCTGACCAGCTTCGGCATCTTCTGGACCGGGGAGGGGTTGGGAGTGGATTGGCCGGGGGCTGACGCGGCGCTGCTCGGCATCTTTGTGGTGTTCCTCGTCTTCTCCATGATTGCCGTGCGCGTCATGCGGCATCTCAAGCTGGGAATGGAAGGTATTGCGCGATGAGCCTCATCCACTCGATCCTCAGGGAAATCCTCAGCCTGTTCGTCGATGACGGAAGCCTGGCGCTCCAGGCTCTCGGCTTGGTGCTCGCAGTCGCGGTTCTGGTGAAGGCGATTGCCGTCGCCCCCCTCGTCGGGGGCTGCTTGCTGATCATCGGATGTCTGGTGATCCTGGCCTTCAGCCTGAGACGGAAACTACGCCGATAGCGGCGTTTCGGAACGCGCCTTTCGTTCCGTCAAGCGACGCGCTCTAGAACCCCCTTCCTCGAAATGCTTCCATGCGAAGGGTCTCCAGCATGATTTTGAAATCCAGCCAGAAAGACAGGTTGGAAACATAGTAAGCGTCGCATTCGAAGCGCATGATCGCCGCGTCGCGATCGACCGTAGGTCCGCGAAGTCCCTTCATCTGCGCCATTCCGGTAATTCCAGGCTTTACCAGATGCCGCATGTGATAATCGGGCACCAATTCCTCATAAGGCACGCCGGCGGCCAACATGCCGATTGCGTGGCAACGCGGCCCGACAAGCGACATGTCACCCCGCAACACGTTTACGAGTTGCGGCAATTCATCAAGGTTTGTCGAGCGCAATATGCTCCCCAGCCGCGTTACTCTGGGATCGTGTTCGACTGTCTGGCAGACGCCGGAAAAGTCGCAGAGTTCGATGCGCATCGTCCTGAACTTCAACACCTCGATGATGGTGCAGCTCTGGCCCCATCTCTTTTGTCGAAATACCGCCGGACCCGGGCTGTCAATTTTGATCAAAGCCACAATTGCAAGCATTAGCGGTGAAAGCAACAGTAGTGCAATGCCTGAAAGTGCAATATCAACCAGACGTTTGAGCGTGAATGTCAGCCTGGACGCCCGCAAGGAAGATTGTCTGGATGGGAACTGCAATGTGAGTTTAGAATGACTGTCCTGCTTTACGGACCTGGCGTTTGCAACTTGCATGGCAACTCCTCCCACCAAATACGCAAGTTAACGCTTTATTAGTAGTAGTGTAGATACACCGTTGTCAGTTAATTGTCACTTACGAAATTAAAGGCAGCGCCGTTTTTCCCTTCTCTGAGGCCAGGAACTGACTTTTAGCAAAATAAAGCTGGGGCCTGTGCATTGAAGAAAAAGTATAGTCTGCTTTATAAGATGTGGGAATGCCAGAAACGCGCTCCATCGTAAGCTGTAGTTCATTTTCCGACACTAAATTCTGCTCCGGCCTGGCAGCCGTTACATACTCGCTGCGGTTCGGTCGGCCAGGTTTCGGTTGCTCATCGGCTTTTCTTTTGACGCCTGTCGTCTTGCACATCGACAAGTATTTTCGCGCGACGGCGTATTTCGTTGGCAATGCGAACGGGATCAGAGGCTTCAAGACCACAACGCGATGACGCCGAGGCGAAAACTCCTCCTTGCCGCGCGATGAATTGCAGAGCCTCGCGGACTGAAACCAGTTTCATTTCGGGACACGCATTTTGTTCCATTATCGGCAACCTCATCATTGCCCGCAACCTTGGTGCGTTGCCCTCCATCGCTGCCACCCCGCCATCCAATTCGGCGATGGTGCGGACGAGGCTTAGCCCGAAGCCGCTGCCGGTTGTGCTATGGATCTTGTCGAGGCGATAAAGCCGGCGGAAGACTTCTTCTCGTTCAGCTGGCGGAATACCCAGACCATGGTTCCAGGATCCATGAGAGATCGAGCTGTCGGGACCTGGTCTTGCGGGCACCGATCCGACGTCATGCGGATATTCCCGTTCGATCCCGATCGGGAACTCGCCCGGGTCCATGATCCGCCGACGCACCAATCACTGACATTCCTGACGCCTGGATCCGACAGGTTCAGCTTCCTCGGACGGTCGAATTGTGGGTGCGACAAAATGACCGATGCCTGCTCGTGAAGGCTGTGCTACACTTTTTTGATCGTTGCAGGCATGCCTCTCGGGGGAAGCTAAGCACAGTGCGCCGCGACAAGCAACGATGGTACGGTCCATCCTGTTCGACCGGGACGTTTCCGTCCTAGCAGTTATCCCCCGACTGATTGCATTCCGATTCAATGCCGACAGATCTCAATTCGTTTGCGGGCCGCCGATATGTGCGCCCGCTCAACTGCCATTGGGGGGAGCCATGCCAAGATTTGTTCCGATCTCCGGTTCGCACCGCAAGCTGCCGGCCAATTCACGTCCCGCGGGCTCCGCGGATCTTTCCCAGCCGACCAATGTGACAATCCGGCTGAAATCCAAAGGCGATCTCGCCGCCCTCGAGAAAAAGGTCGAGGAACTGTCGAATACGCCCCTGGCCGACCGCAAATATCTCACGCATGCGGATCTGGACCATCTCTATGGTGCCGCCTCCTCCGACCTCGACAAGGTGGAGGCCTATGCCCAGGAACATGACCTGGCCGTCGTTCACCGCAGTTCGCTGGAGCGCACCGTGACGCTACGCGGGCGGCTCGGTGATGTCCTGTCCGCATTTCCGGCCGATGTGCGCATGTACCATTCCCCGATGGGAACCTATCGCGGGCGGACTGGTCATGTATCGTTGCCGCAGGAGTTGAGCGACATCGTCACAGGTGTCTTCGGTCTCGACACCCGGCCGAAGAACCGCGCGCCCTTTCGCGCCCGTGCCCTGGCGCATGCTCAACAGCAGGCCGGGCCTGGTAACGGGCAGGGGGTTGCCGCGACAGACTTCGCGGTGCGTTACAACTTTCCTGCCAAACAGGGCGGCAAGACACTCGATGGCAGCGGCCAGACGGTTGCGATCATCGAATTGGGCGGCGGCTACCGCAATGCAGATCTTGCTAAATTCTTCAAGGAAATCAAAGTGCCGATTCCCTCGGTTGCCGCAGTCGGCGTCGACCACAGCCGCAATGCGCCTTCGAACCCGGATTCGGCCGACGGCGAGGTGATGCTTGATATCGAGGTGGCCGGGGCAGTCACGCCTAAAGCCAGGTTCGTCGTCTATTTCGGGCCGAACGAGGGCGACAAGGGCTTCCTCGACACGATAAGCGCCGCCGTGCATGACCAGCAGCGCAAGCCGAGCGTGATTTCGATCAGCTGGGGTTCGTCGGAAGCACTCAACGACCAGCAGGGGATCGACGCCTATCATCAGCTATTCACCACTGCGGCAGCGCTCGGTATCACGATCTGCGTGGCCTCCGGCGATCATGGCACTGCCAACGAGACCGCCGACGAGTGGGATGGCAATATCCATGTCGATCATCCGTCTTGCGATCCGCTGGTGCTGTCCTGCGGCGGCACCCAGATTGAAGGCGGCGATGACGTCGTCTGGAACGACGGCACTCGCCTTGCGGATGGGGGCTGGGCTGGCGGTGGTGGGGTGAGCATCGTGTTCGATCTGCCTGACTACCAGAAGAACGCGGGTGTGCCCAAGTCGCTGGCCGGCGGCAAGCCCGGCCGCGGCGTGCCCGACATTGCGATGAGCGCAACCGACTATTTTACCAGGGTCGATACGTTCGAGGGACCATCCGGCGGCACCAGCGCGGTAGCGCCGCTAATGGCAGCGCTTGTGGCAAAACTCAACCAGGCCAAGGGCAATCGCGTCGGCTTCCTCAATCCATTCCTCTACAAGAATCCCGGTCTGTTCAAGGACGTCGTGAAAGGAAACAATGGCCTCGGTGGCAAACCACAGGGTTATGCCGCAGGTCCGGGCTGGGACGCGGCATCGGGATTGGGCACGCCGGACGGCCAGGCAATCCTCGCGAAGCTTTGAGCGGGCAAGGAAGCTTTGCCTTTATTCTATCGAGGGCAGCCTTACCACCGCCCGCAGCCCCGGCGCGTTGTCCTCCATCGTGGCGACCCCGCCATGCAATTCGGCGATGGCGCGGACGAGGCTTAGGCCGAGGCCGCTGCCGTTCGTCGTGCGGCTCTTGTCGAGGCGATAGAGCCGGCGGAAGACTTTTTCGTGTTCGTTTGCCGGAATGCCCGGGCCATCGTCGCTGACCGCAACCACGGCGGTGCGGCCTTCGAGCGCGAGGCTGATGTCTATTTTCGTGTCCCGGGGGCAATGCCGGATGGCATTTTCCACGAGGTTGACGAACATCTGTGTGAGCAGTTCTCTATCGCCATGGACGGGGCAGTCCCGGTCGGGTTCGATGCAGGCGGTCAGGACGTGGCCGTTGTCCTCGGCAACGTCGACGTAGATTTCTGCGACCGAGAGCAGGATGTCGGCGAGATCGAGTCTGCGAAAGCGGGTTTTGCGGGCGCCGGCCTCGATCTGCGAGATCCTGAGCAGCGCCTCGAAGGTGGCGTTGATCCGATCTGCTTCGTCAAGTGCCTCCCGGAGGGAAGAGTTGGCCTTTTGACCGCGTTCCTCGCTGGCGACGGCGCTCTCGATCTGCATCCTCAGGCGGTTGAGCGGAGTTTTCAACTCGTGGGCAATGTCGGCGCTGACCTGGCGCATCGTCTCGACCAGGACTGAAAGCCGTTCGAGCGCCTGGTTGATCTGCTGCGAAACGGTGTCGATATCGTCGCCATTGCCACGCAGCGGCACGCGCACGTCGAGCGTGCCATGCGACACGGCATTCATGGCGCTGGCGATGCCATCGAGTCTTTGCTGCGCCTTGGTGGCCAGCACTATGCCGCCGACGATCGCGGCGGCGATGACCAGCACTGTCGCCCAGGCGAAGCTGGCGAAGGCAATATCCTCCAGCCGGTCGGTCTCGTCGAAACTTTGCCCGACGATCAGCCGCTTGTCGCCGATCGGGCCGGCCATGACGCGGAAATCCGTGTCGCCGCCCAGCCCGACGTCTTCCGACGAGATGTCGGATATGCCGTCCGGAAGCTTTCCACCGGCGAAATTGCCGGCGATCTTTTTGCCATGCGCGTCGAGGACAGCGAATATCCGATGGTCGGCCTTGCTGAGGCTGACATAAGCGGTGACGGTGGACATCAGATCTTCGAGGTCGTCGCTGGCATAGGTCGAGGCGACCACGCTGTGGATTTCCTGGAGCGAGTCGTCGAGCTCCTGCTCCAGCCTCTGCTTGAGCAGCAGATAGGTGATGAAGCCGGTGGCGACGAAGGCGATGACGAAGACGAGGCTGAAGGTCATCGCCAGGCGAAACGGGGTGGAGCGCCAGAGGAGCTTAGCGCGGCGCATGCAGGCTGTATCCGGTGTTGCGGATCGTGTGCAGCAGCGGCACGTTGAACGGTTTGTCGATTTTCGCGCGCAGCCGGCTGATATGCGTCTCGACGACGCTGGTCTTGGGGTCGAAATGGAACTCCCAGACCAGTTCGAGCAGCATGGTGCGGGTCAGCACCCGGCCTTCGCTGCGCATCAGCACTTCGAGCAGGGTGAATTCGCGCGGTTGTAACTCGATCACCTGGTCGCCGCGCGTCACCTGCCGCCGGACGAGATCCATTTCCAGGTCGGCGACGCGCAGCACCGTCTTCTGCTCCAGCACCGGCGGGCGGCGGGCAAGCGCATTGACCCGCGCCATCAGTTCGGAAAAGGCAAAGGGCTTGACCAGATAGTCGTCGGCGCCTGCCTCCAGGCCTTCGACGCGGTCATCGACGCCGCCAATCGCGGTGAGGAAGATCGCCGGAATTTTCACCCGCGCCGCGCGCACGGCCTTGATCAGCGACAGGCCGTCGAGGCCAGGCAGCATGCGGTCGACGATGATCACGTCATAGGGCTCGCGCGTCGCCTGGTAGAGGCCGTCGCGGCCGTCGTCCATGACGTCGCAGGCGTGGCCGGCTTCCTCGAAACCGCGCGTGACATAGTCGGCGGTCTTCCGGTCATCCTCGATCAATAGAATGCGCATGCGATCGTCTGTCCTCCAGGGGCAGCCACGTGGGGCGCAGATCAGCCGACAAGGCCACACGAGACGACAACTGTCGCGGGGACCTGTGGAGCAGGGATGTGAGCCGGGCGAATCTGCGCCCCGAAGCGCTGCTAGCGTCAAACCATGACGAAGTCATCTTACTGATTTGTATAGTTTCGGCAAAGTGGCCGTAAACAACGCGCGGCATCTTCCGCCTCGTCGGCGTCACCGGACGTCAAATCAGGGCTGTTGCATGTAGTGCCAAGACCCCTCCTCAACCCCTCCCCACAAGATTCCATGAGGGGCTTCACCTGCCGCACCGCCGAGGCCCCCGATTTGGGCAGGAAGCGTGCCGCAAGTCTTCTCCCCCCTTGTGGGGGAGATGGCCGGCAGGCCAGCGAGGGTTCTTACGTCATATGCGGATAGCTCCGGACACCAACGGAGAAACCAAATGAAAAAATGGCTTTTGCTTGCCGCCCTGGCCGCAATCGCGGCTTTTGCCATGCCCGTCATGGCGGCAAGCAAGCTCGGCGACCTCTCGAAACTCGAGAAGATCGCCCATGACACGCTTGTCCTCGTCGACAAGGGCGATCTCAAGGCTGCCCAGAAGCGCATCACYGATTTCGAAAGTGCATGGGACAAGGCCGAGCCGAAGTTGCGCCCCAAGGACAAGAACGAATGGGGCGTGATCGACGACGCCGCCGACGCTGCGATTGCATCGCTGCGCAACAAGTCACCTGATGCCACCGACGCACAGAAGACAGTGTCGGCGCTGATCGACACGATCAAAAATCCCACCGCCGAATAACCCAATCCTCCCGACAATCACCATTGGAGATAAACATGAAGTCAATCCTTCGCGCCACGATGATCGGCGCCATTGCCATCCTCCTGCCGGCCACAGCCTTTGCCAAGGTGCCCTGCGAGGAAACGTTGAAAGACGTCCGCGCGGCGCGCGCCAGTGCCAAGCTCAGCGACGCCGATGCGGCCAAGGTCGACGACCTGATCAACAGGGGCATCGATCGCTGCAATGCCGATGACGACAACCGCGCCAATGGCTTCTTCAAGGATGCCATGACCGCAATGGGCAAATAGAATCCGGAGCACACGACATGTCGCAACAACATTACTCAGTGGGCGAGCAGCTCAACCGCGTACCACGCGTTACCTGGGACTTCTGGCTGATCAAGCTGATGGCGGTCACCATGGGCGAAACCGCGGCGGACTATCTCGCAGTCAACATGGGCCTCGGTCTTTCCACCACATCGCTGATTATGAGCGCGGTCCTGATTGTTGCGCTTGTCTTGCAATTTGCCCAGAAACGTTATGTTCCCTCGGCCTATTGGCTCGCGGTGGTGCTGATCAGCGTCGTCGGAACGCTTGTCACGGACAATCTCGTCGACAATCTTGGCGTACCGCTTGAGGTCAACACCATCGCTTTCGCGGTCATCCTCGCGCTGACCTTCGCCATATGGTATGCGATGGAAAGAACGCTTTCCATCCACACGATTTACACCACCCGGCGCGAGACCTTTTAT
>NZ_JBFUFF010000080.1:0-31837 GCF_056403555.1 Rhizobium sp. P2_G2 | reverse complement strand
TGCGGAAATAGAACGTGTCGTTCAGCGTGCCGCCGCTCAGGGTTTGCGCATCCGCATAGTCATAGATGGTGTGGGTGCCGCTGGCCAGGAGGGTGTCGCTTGTCAGCGCGACGCCACTGCTGTTGAGCCGATCTTCCCTTATGGTCCCGGTGCCATCCTGCAGATAGTAATCGACCGTGCGGGAGCCGTCGCTGGCGATCGCCGAGTGGTTGAGCATCGATCCGGTGCTCGTATAGTTGTCGATGACCTTGCTGCCGTCTGTACCGCGTGTCTCGCGATAATCGTAAGTGCCGTCGGTGTGGAAGCGCTCGATCAGCCTGACATTGCCGCTGGCGTCGTTGCCCTGGTGGGTCGAGGTATAGGTCTGGCCGGTGATGTTGTAGGCATAATTGTCGGTCGAGTGATCGGCGTTGACAACGTTCTGCTTGACGAGCACGCCGGCACTATAGGTTTTCATGACCGCGCTGCCATCGCTATAGGCGGTATAGTCGGTCAGCATCTTGCCGGTCGTGGTGTCATAGGTGCTCGTCTCGGTCCAGCCAAGGTGGCTTGCCTGCACATAGCTTGACTTAATGCCAGTCGTGTAGAGCGTGGTCATCACGTCGCCATCGGTTTCCTTGACGACCTGCTGAGTCGCGTAGGACGTCGTGGTGTTATAGGTCGTCGTCGTGTTGGTGCCGTCACCGGAAACCTTGACATCGGTCGTCATCTTACCGGCGCTGTTGTAGTTGGCGATATCCCGGCTGCCGTCTGTACCGCGCGTCTCGCGATAATCGTAAGTGCCGTCGCTATGAAAGCGCTCGATCAGCGTGATGCTGCCGCTGGCATTATTGGCCTGATGGGTCGACGTATAGGTCTGGCCGGTAATGTTGTAGGCGTAGTTGTCGGTCGAGTGGTCGGCGTTGACGACATTCTGTTTGACGAGCACGCCGGCACTATAGGTCTTCATGACAGCGCTGCCGTCGCTATAGGCGGTATAGTCGGTCAGCATATTGCCGGTCGACGTGTCATAGGTGGTCGTCTCAGTCCAGCCRAGRTGGCTTGCCTGCACGTAGCTGGACTTGATGCCGTTGCTGTAGAGCGTGGTCAGCACGTCACCATTGGTCTGCTTGACCACCTGCTGTGTCGCATAGCCCGTCGTGGTGTTATAGGTGATGGTGGTGTTGGTGCCGTCGCTGGCGGTTTGAACGTCGGTCGTCATTTTGCCGGCGCTGTTGTAGTTGGCGATATCCCGGCTGCCGTCTGTACCGCGTGTCTCGCGATAATCGTAAGTGCCGTTGCTATGGAAGCGCTCGATCAGCGTGATACTGCCGCTGGCATTATTGGCCTGGTGGGTCGAGGTATAGGTCTGGCCGGTGATGTTGTAGGCGTAGTTGTCGGTCGAGTGGTCGGCGTTGACAACGTTCTGCTTGACGAGCACGCCGGCACTATAGGTCTTCATGACAGCACTGCCGTCGCTATAGGCGGTATAGTCGGTCAGCATCTTGCCGGACGTGTCATAGGTGCTGGTTTCTGTCCAGCCGAGATGGCTCGCCTGCACGTAGCTCGACTTGATGCCGCTCGTGTAGACCGTGGTCAGAACGTCGCCATTGGTAGCTTTGACCACCTCGCGCGTCGCATAGCCGGTCGTGGTGTCATAGGTGATGGTGGTGTTGGTGCCGTCGCTGGCGGTTTGGACGTCGGTCGTCATCTTGCCGGCGCTGTTGTAGTTGGCGATGTCCCGGCTGCCATCAGTGCCGCGCGCCTCGCGGTAATCATAGGTGCCGTCGGCATGGAAGCGTTCGATCAGCGTAATACTGCCGCTGGCATTATTGGCCTGGTGGGTCGAGGTATAGGTCTGGCCGGTGATGTTGTAGGCGTAGTTGTCGGTCGAGTGGTCGGCGTTGACGACATTCTGTTTGACGAGCACGCCGGCACTATAGGTCTTCATGACAGCACTGCCGTCGCTATAGGCGGTATAGTCGGTCAGGATCTTGCCGGTCGCGGTGTCGTAGGCGGTTGTCTCGGTCCAGCCGAGATGATTCGCCTGCACATAGCTTGATTTGATGCCATTCGTGTAGACCGTGGTCAGCACGTCGCCATTGGTTGCCTTGACCACCTGGCGCGTCGCATAGCCGGTCGTGGTGTCATAGGTGATGGTGGTGTTGGTGCCATCGCTGGCGAGCTTGACGTCGGTCGTCATCTTGCCGGCGCTGTTGTAGTTGGCGATATCCCGGCTGCCGTCGGTGCCGCGTGTCTCGCGGTAATCGTAGGTGCTGTCGGCATGGAAGCGCTCGATCAGCGTGATACTGCCGCTGGCATTATTGGTCTGGTGAGTCGATGTATAGGTCTGGCCGGTGATGTTGTAGGCGTAGTTGTCACTTGAGCCGTCGGCATTACGCACATTCTGTTTGACAAGCACGCCGGCGCTATAGGTCTTCATGACAGCGCTGCCATCGCTGTAGGCGGTATAGTCGGTCAGCATCTTGCCGGTCGAGGTGTCGTAGGTGCTCGTCTCGGTCCAGCCGAGATGGCTCGCCTGCACATAGGTCGACTTGATGCCGCTCGTGTAGACCGTGGTCAGCACATCGCCGTCGGTCTCCTTGACCACCTGGCGCGTCGGGTTGCCCGTCGTGGTGTCGTAGTAGATGGTGGTGTTGGTGCCGTCGCTGGCGATCTGGACATCGGTCACCATCTTGCCGGCGCTGTTGTAGCAGGCGACATCCCGGCTGCCGTCGGTGCTGCGCACGTCTCGGTAATCATAGGTGCCGTCGGCATGGAAGCGCTCGATCAGCGTAATGTTGCCCTTGGCGTCAGTGGTCTGGTGTGTCGACGTATAGGCTTGGCCTGTAATGTTGTAGGCATAGTTGTCGGTCGTGCCGTCGGTGTGATAGACGGCCTTGCTCATGATCACGCCGTTGTTCAGGCCGTATTCGGTGTTAAGGGTCAGATTGCCCGCAGCATCGAAATTCTGCACTTTGGTCCAGGTGCTCTGGCCATAGGTCACGGAGAAATCATAGCCGCCGGAAATCTTGCCGAGCAGACTGCCGTAGTGCGCGACGAGGTACTTCATCGTCTCCACAGAGGAAACGGCGAGGGTATGAGTGTCGGAGAGCGTGACGGACTGTAGCCCGGACGCGTCGTTCAGATCGGTCATCTGCGCAACGAATTCTGCCGATGTCATCGTCAGGTTCGACGAAACCGTTTCGGTTTCTTCCTGCACGGCGCCGGTGGCGCCGAATTCCACGACGAGCGGATGGTCGCTCAACGGGATCTTGAAGGAGCTGACATTCGTATAGACGGCGATCGGCGTCAGACTGGACAGCGGATCGTAGACATAGACAACCGGCTCGACATGGTCGAGGGTCACGGTGACGTTGACGGTCGGGTTGGTGATGTCGGTGTCGGTGACATCGTTCCAGACCTGCTTGTCGGCCCAGACGACGAGGTCTTCCACCCCGCCCGACTTTGCCAGCAGCATCGAATGCGTCTGCGAAGGAGTGCCGCTCAGCGAATAGTTGAAGGTCGCGGCTGTCGACGTGCCGCTATCCCCGGAGGACAGGATCGTGGTCAGATTGTGAAGCGCGATGGCGGCGAGTTTGGGCGTGCCATCGGCATTGAAAAGGCCGAAATGGGCTTCGCTCTCGCCACGTGTCGCGGCCGCCGAAGGCGTGTCGAACAGCTCGTAGAGATAGGTCGACACCGACCCGTCTTCATAAGCGTCCAAAAGATTTGTGAGGATGAGTTTTGCCTGCGCCGTCTCGCTGGCGCCGACACCTGCCCAGCTTTCGAGCGTCGTGGAGCCGGTTTCGGTGATGACGAGAGGATCGCCCGAAGACGCGTTCTCCGCCAGGCCGATCGTATATTCCATCTGCGGATCGGCGGAGCCGCCGGCCACCGTATAGACGTGGGCGTTGGCATAGTCGGAATAGGCTCCGAGATCGCCGACGGTCGAGTAAGCCGAAGAACTGTTGTCACCAACCGACAGGTTGATAACACCAATGTGGCTCAACACCGGATCGGCCTTGATCGCCTGATAGAGATCCTTCTGAAACTCCGCACCGGCTGCCGCACCGGTGAGGCCTTTATAGCTCAGGCTGTCATCGAGATTGACTTCGTTGAGCCCTTCGATGGAGACGACAGAGCCCGGATGCTCCGCCACGAAAGCCTTCAGGTCGGCAATATATTGCGTCAGCGCCGCCGTACCGCCTATGGCAGTGGTCGATCTGACACGAAAGTCAAATGTGATCCCCGCGTCTGCCATGGCGTCAAGGACCGGGGAGGCCTGGCCGTAGGTCGAATATGCATCTCTTACCTTGGAGATGCCGATATATTTTAGCGATTCGATAATAAGACTGGAATTGTCGTAAGCGTCGAGATAGTCACCACCGTGTGTATTGACGCCAAGCGAAGAAAGAAAATCGGACGCAGTCGAGTTACTATTTGACATATAGACGGTTCCGGTTTGTTTGACTGGTGTGAAGCTTAAATGCGAGAAAGCAAAAACCATTTACGAGAACGGTTCAAATTTTATGGACTTTCACTTTAGTCCATGCGCTTTCTAATCATGCCCGCTGCTGTCTTTGTGACGGTGCAGCGACGCCCTTATGCCAATGGCAGTTGTGTCGAACATTGACGAAGATCAAAAACCGGATTTCTAAGCCTAGGTGTAGTTAACCAAGTTTGCTGCGTGAAAAAATGACTGTCCCAACTTGCGTCAGACTGAAGCAGTTACGCTTTGTGGGTTCTGAGATGCCGGTCTAGAGCGTGCCGCATCTATTCGCAGCCATTCTGCCGGGACGACTCTCGTCAGGGCCAAGGCGATGGCCGAACGGCGGTATGAGAGATGTACCCTCGAAGCCGTCGCCGCAGGAACTGGCGGAAAGATGCCCGGCCAACTGGACGCACCGCTTCGCTATGGCGAAGCTGGGAAAGCGGCCTGAGATTCAAGAGCCTGGCAAAGTTGCCTTGCAAATTTGCGGCAGCGTTGGCTGAAGCGGACCGCCTGTTGGGCCGGCCGGCTTGGCCGTGCGTTCAGGAGAGGATGGTCGGCTCGGGCAGTGCGGTATCCGACATCGGGGACGGTGCCGCGCCTGCCTGCTTCTCGGCCTTGACCTCGTTCGCTGCCTTGTAAAGGTAGTAGCTGCGGATCGCAGCAGTCACCAGCGACGTCGTCAATGCGGCAATGCCTGTACCGGCGAAGCCGAACAGCCAGATCATGACGATGGCATTGACGATCGAAAACACCACGCTTGTCAGATTGATCATGGCATAGTGGTTGTCGCGCCTCAGACTCGTCAGTCCGATGTTGAGCAAGTCGGAACAGCTGCGGGCGACAGCCGCCAGCAGCATGAGGATGAAGAGTCCCCGATGCTCCCGAAGCTGCGACATCGACATGAAATGGATCAGGATCTCGGCTGAGATATAGACGCCGACAGACATGACGGTGGCGATGATGGTGGTCTTGACGAACTGGGCGCGCAGAACGTGCCGCCAGTCGGCATAGGTGCCGTTCAGATAGGCTTTGACCAGCACCGGCAGCGCCAGCTGCACCACGGCGGTCTGCGTCAGCGTCTGGAGTGCATTGGTGAGTGACCAGAAGAATGTGTAGATGCCTGTCAGCGTCAGGCCGAGCATGAAATTGACGATATAGCGGTCGGCATACATGAGCCCGACAATGCTGAGATCGCTGATATAGATCAGCCACGACTTGCTGAGCTTTTCCTTGAGCCAATCGTACTGGACCGGCTCCCTGGCCGTTTGCGCCAGCGGCCAGCCGCGGAGGAAATAGAAAAGCGCAGCTATGGCGACGACATAGCTGGAAATCCAGGCGAGGAAGATGGCGTCGATCGTTCGAAAGGCGGGGAAGACCAGGCCGAGCACGATGACGAACGGAACCCAGAGAGCGGAGCGGATGAAAACCAGGACATTGGCTTGAAACGCCATTTCCTGGCTGACCAGGGGCAGGTGAATGTCGAGCGCATAGGTTTCGAGCCAGACGATGACGAGCACGAGCAACAGGATTCCGGTGATCGCATGGCCGGTTGCCAGCGCGCCGGCGCCCAAGACCAGACTGGCGAGAAACAGCGAGATCGTGGTGACGAAAAGGCGGCTCTTGACGCGCGCGGCGGCAAAGGCGTGATCCTTGCCAACGATCTCGCGGGAGGTGAAGTAGTTCAGTCCCCAGCCGACCAGTGCAGGCACGATGCCAACCACGCCCAGAGCCAGTCCGTAAAGACCGGTGGCGTCCAAACCGATATATTTGATGATGTAGAAGGACAGGACGAAGCGGAAGCCCAGCGTTGCTGCTCTCAGCATGAGATTGGTCAGGCTGGCGAGGCTTTTTTTCAGCATGCGAATTTCCTTCATATCGTCCTTAGACTGGCGGTGCGCCATGCCTATCTGACAGTGTCAGCGGGTGGCAAGAGCTTCCGCCTCGCGTGGTTCGGTCAAATGCCGCACCAGTTCAACGATCGCCAAGGCGCTTTGCCGCCAGGAAAACGCCTTGATTCGATCATGCGCCCGGCTGCGCAGGGCTTCGAAATCCGCACTCCGGTCGATCACCTTGCGCATCGCCTCCGTGATCGTCGCCGGCACCAGGGGATCAAAATAGAGCACGGCATCTCGGCAGACCTCACGCACCGAAGGTATATCCGAAGCGATGACCGGCGCTCCGGCATTCATTGCCTCGAGCGGCGGAATTCCGAATCCCTCATACAAACTCGGAAAAACAAGGGCAGCGGTACTACGGAAAAGCGCCTGGTTTTCGGCATCCGACAGCCGTCCTGCGAAAATGACGCTCTCCGGCAGTGCGCCGAACTGTGTCGCCGCAAACGATCGCGCCAGGCCGCCGACAATGACAAAGGCGATATCCGTTCGGCCAAGCGCGAGAAAAGCCTCGATGGCGCGGCCCAGATTCTTGTTTGGCGCCGGCGAACCGATGAACAAAAGGAAAGGGCGCCCGACAAGCGACAGCCGATTGAGCACGGAAATGTCGGCCTCCGGCGCAGTCTCGGCGGCCACTGCATTCGGCACGATCGCAATCTCGCCGGCCGGTACGCGGAGAACTTCGGAGAGTTCGCTGCGCGAGAATTCCGATACAGTCGCCAGCCGCGATCGCCTTGCCAGGGTGCGTCCCAGTGTCTGGTGAAGCGCGCGATAGGTCATCGAGAAATATTCTGGATGGCGATAAACGAGCGCGTCATGGATGACGGTCACCTGGCGCGGCTGCAGAACCGGGCCGGAATTGCAGAAATTGATCAAGACGCCATCGCGGCTGGCGCGCCAAAGGTCCCATTGCTCCCAAAGATGACCACCCGTCGAGCCGGTATTCGCAAACGGCAGGTGACGTAGAAAAGAGGGACACTCCACACTCTTGGGTGCCAGGACCTTCCACTGGAGAAGAGGATCGATTTTCGCCAGAGCATCGATCTCGCGCAGAATCATTCCCCCAAAGCGTTCGACGCCGGTAACGGGTCGTCCGAGAAAACGCCCGTTGACGTAGATTGGCGGTGCCGCTCTAGTCATGAAGTTCCACACTGCGTTCGATCGCCAAGGCCGGCGGTTGAATGCGGTTCGAAAGCCTGTTGAAGAAGGCGCGTCCCGGCTTTTCTATCCATTCATAGGTTACGGAAGCGATTGCAACGACCGTCGCCAGATAAGCGAGGGCGAGCAGATCGGTGGCGCCCGGAAATCCGAAATGGATCAATGGTTCAATGTCTCCTTGGATGGTCAGCGGAATGCCAAGTTTCGCTTGCAGCAGCCTGATCATCAGGAAAAGCGGGGCGAAGATAAGGAAATGCAGAAGATAGATGGAGTAGGAAAGACGCCCTAGAAAAACAAGCGGTCTCGTCTTGAGCCATCCGGAAACATTTCCGGTCTGGAAAGCGAAGACGATGACAACAACCGAGAAGGCGACGATGGAAATCGCTGTCTGGCTGGGATGGATATGAAAGGTGATCACCATCAACGCCGCCACTGCGATTTCCACCACCGTCGGTATGCGGACATCCTTCGCCCGCAGCCATCGGAACAATCGATAGGTCAGAACGCCCGCAGAAAAACCGACAAGGCATTGAACGAGGCCAAGACCGGACGTCTTTGTGATCCCGAACGGGAAACTCTCGAGGCATATGAGGGTCAGGCCGGACGCGAAAAGCACGATGGTCGCCGCATGCAAGCGATATTTGCCAAGCATGAACACGACTGCGAAGACGACATATGTATAAAATTCGACGCTGATCGACCAGCTCGGCGCGTTCCAGGTCGGGTCGACGAACGGCACGACCGCCTGAAGCAACAGAATGTTGGCGACGAGAGACCCAATGTCATTGGTACCGGAGAACGCCGCCTCACTGCTTTGGAAGCCGTGGTGAACTGCTATTGCCTTCAGGCATTCGAGAGCGACGAAAAGCGAAAGAACGAAAATATGCAGCGGATAGAGGCGGCCGAAGCGACGCAGGAGAAACCGGCCGGCGCCCACAGCATCCGGCACTCTGTCGTAATAAGCGTGGGTGATAACGAAGCCGCTTAGAACAAAGAAGAAGGGAACTGCGAGATCCGCATTGCGAATCACCGAGATGCTGTACAGAAGCCCCGTCGCTTTGAAGTGGTACAGAGCGACGGCGATTGCTGCGAGCCCGCGCCAGGAGTCCAGCGCTTCGAACCGTTCTGCCTTTTTATCCATCAACAATCTCCGGGGCCGGGATTATCCACATATGGCGATAATCCCATTGACGAAAGCCGGATAATTCAGTTTGTTGCGTTGCACAATAATCATATTGTTAACAATTGGATCAGAGGAAAGCAATATAGCGATTGACGATCATTGCCGCGGTGAGCCACACCATGCGTCGAATCCGAATACGAGAAAGTCGATGAGCGCGGAAACCACATTTGAGAAGATAAGGGCTGATCTTCAGCGTCACGCCGACAGAGAGCGGCGGTCGGTGACGGTCCCTTTTGCATTGAGGATGTTCCTGCTAACCCCGGGCTTCCAGTTCGTATTTTCCTTCAGGGTGATGCAGGCCGTCAGGAAGGTTCCGATCGTCGGACGGCTCTTGCGCCGCGTCGTATGGTGGGCGAACGGTCGGATGTTCAGTTCCGAAATAGCGATCGTCACCGAAATTGCCGGTGGCCTCTACGTGCCGCATCCCTACGGCATCGTTGTCGGTAGCGCGACGATCGGCCACGGCGTGACCATTCTTCAGAATGTCACGATCGGCAAGCGCGGCGACGAGGAGAGCGATCCGCTGATCGAGGATGGTGTCGAACTGTTTGCCGGGGCGGTGGTGGTCGGCCCTGTCAGGCTTGGACGAAACGCCAAGATCGGCGCCAATTCGGTCGTCATCAGCGATGTACCGGAAGGCGCGACGGCAGTCGGTATCCCCGCTCGTATCGTCATGCCGAAGGAAAAGCCCCATGCCGTCAAAACGGCCTGATTTCCTGACATGAGGACGTAATGCGGATAGCGCTCTGCAACGCCATCTACGCGACGCCCACTTACCCCAGAATCGTTGGCGGGGCGGAGATCTTCGTGCGGCAGTTCGCAGAAGCGCTCGCCGAGCAGGGCAATGAGGTGATCGCCATCCGTTTTTCGCCGAGCGGCGTCTACGAAACGGAGACCGTCAACGGCGTCACGGTGCATTTCGTGCCGGTCAGAAATCTCTTCCCGCCCTTCGAGGACAAGCGCAATGCGCTGCAGCGTACAGCCTGGCATGCGATCGACGATCGAGCTCCTGCCCATCCGCTTGTCGCCCGCATCTTGTCCGAATTCCGGCCGGACGTCCTGCATTCCAATACCTTGAACGGCTTGACAACGGGGGTCTGGAGCGCTGCCCGACATCTCGGGATCCCGATTCTCCACACGCTGCACGATTATTACCTCATCTGTCCGCGATGCTCCCGCTACAAGGGGGGGCATTCCTGCGAGACGACCTGCCGCTCTTGCAGCCTGCTGACGCCTGCCCGCCGTCGCCGCGCCGCCCTGGTTGATGGTGTCGTCGGTGTCAGTCGTCGCACGCTGGAGCTTCATACCGAGCACGGCGTATTCTCGGACGCGCGGTTCAAGCACGTGATCAGCAATGTCGCCAATCCGGCAATTACATTTTCGCCACAGCCGCTGCGCGAGGGACCGCTGACCATCGGCTATCTCGGGCGATTCTCGGAGGAGAAAGGGGTGCGGCTTCTGGCGCAGGCGGCCAGCCTCCTGGCGCCGGGCACGGTGCGTTTGCGATTGGCCGGCAATGTCTCCGCTGAGGAGAGGGCTCATATCCTGTCGCTGGCGCCTGATGTCGACATCGAATTCGTCGGCTTCGTCAGCCCCAATGCGTTCTATCCGACAGTCGAGGTCGTCGCCGTGCCTTCGCTCTGGGAGGAACCGAGCCCGCTTGCCCTCATCGATGCGCTGGCGGCCGGGCGACCGGTCATTGCCACGCCCTATGGCGGCTTGCCGGAAGTGGTCTCGGATGGGCTCACGGGCTGGATTGTCGCCGCCAATGCCGAGAAACTGGCCGGGGCGATGCAGGCGCTGCTCGACCATCCCGAAAAAATAGATCAAGCCCATCACGCACTCGTGCAAAGTTTTCACAGACGGACGCTGTCGGACATCATTGACGACTACCGGTCGGTTTATTTATCATTGCTTAACCAAAAGAATGGTGGCTGATTGCTGCTGTTGTCATAATCGCGACCTATCTTTTCGAGCAACGGAGTAGGACTGTGGCGATAATCGAAGGCAATGCGGACCGATATCTGAATGGCCAGTATTTCGAGGAGAACCCGGACTGGCACGAGGACGACGCCGAGTGGAAGGCCGGACATATCGAAGCGATGTTGAGGAAAGCCGGTATCCGAATCCGCAGCGTCTGCGAAGTGGGGTGCGGTACGGGCAAAATCGACGAACTGCTGGCTGCGACGCATCCGGATTGGCAGGTCTCAGGCTACGAAATTGCTCCTCAGGCCTACCAACGCTGCCTTTCACGTGTCGGCGAAAATCTGCAATTCGAGAATGGCAGTCCGTTCGACGGCGCGCGCCGCTTCGACCTCACCATGGCAATCGACGTGATAGAGCATGTCGAAAATCCGTTCGCCTTCATCCGCAGCATGGCGAACATCTCCGAATGGCAGCTGTTTCACATTCCTCTGGATATGAACGCGCTGGCCACCACGCGCGGCTGGGTGATCATGGATGCGCGCCGTAAGATCGGCCATCTGCATTACTTCACCCGCGATACCGCGCTGGCGCTGCTGGAAGAATGCGGATTGACCATCGTCGACAGCTTCTACACGCCCTGGGCGATCGACCAGTCGCACAAGAGCTGGAAGAAACGACTTGCCGCCATGCCGCGGCGCGTCGCCTTCGGCCTTGCACCTGATATCACGGTGCGCGCCGTGGGAGGCTGGTCGCTGATGGTGCTGGCGCGCTCTGCGGTGAATTGAACACGCAGCGCCAAGCAGACCTTCGTCGGCACGCCGGTGATTCATCCGCTTAGCGTTCGCTGTTTTGTCGCGGGTTCTTTCCGGAAACCCATGGAATACTTTTCCGGAACCTGCTTGGACCTTGCTACGCGCATAACCGAGATGCTTTCACCATCGCGCGTCGACCATTCGCGACGCGTAGCGCTTCATTCCGCAGGCGAGCGCGCCGATACCGGCTCCCCGATGCGCGACAGCCAGGCGCCGATAGGCTTTTCGACCACATAGTGGGTGGCGACCGCGCCGGCGATCGAGGCGATAATTGAAAGGCCGTAAACCAGTGGCAGGGGCAGACCTGCCTTTACGCCGACAACGGCGACGATCTTGGTTGCGAATGGATGAGTCAGATAGAGTGCATAAGAGGCGTTGCCGCCGATGGCGAGCAGCCGCATCACGCGATTCCTGATATTGGCGGCTGGAGTGAGCGTGACCGCGCCGGCGATCAATATCGCCGGTAGGCCGCCGGTGATCAGCCGCGGCAGGTAGTCGTAAGCATTGGTCTGAAAAAAGACGACCGCCAGCAGCAGGCCGGCGACAACCGAGGCTGAGGTCAGCGGCAGAGACATGCGCCGGCCGCTGAGGTGAACCGCAGCAAGCGCTATGCCAAGCAGGAACTCGCCGATCATCGAGCCGCCCCAGAACTTCAGCAGCCAGATCCTGTCCGGTGCCAGACCGGCGATGATCATCAGCACCACGAAAGAGCCCGTGAGCGCCGCGATCCCGATGCGTTTGGGCGCCAGGAGCGCCAGCGCGAAAGCGACGTAGAAGAACATCTCGTAGTTCAACGTCCAGCCGAGCGAGAGCAGGGGAAATGGAAATAGTTCCGGATCGTGAACGCGCAGCCATGGAATGAAGGCGTAGGATGCGGCAATATGTCCAACATCGAGAGCATTGTTTTTGACGAGGTTACCGGCAAACACGATCGAGACCAGGGTCAACGTCGTGCAGATCCAGTAGAGCGGCACGATGCGGATCAACCGCCGTCTGAGAAATCCGAGCGCAGCCCCTGGCTCGCCGAAGCGGTCATGCATCATATAATACATGATGAAACCACTGATGATGAAGAAGATATCGACGCCGAGGCCCCAATCGAAAGGCGAAGGAACCTCGAAGGTCCGTCCGATTCGCGCTGCAACCTCGCTGACCGCTACTCCGGCGTGGATGACGACGACGAGAGTGGCTGCAAAGAAGCGAAGTATCTGGACGTTGATCAGATATTTTCCGTGCATGTCGTTCCAAGAGTAGGTTGCAAACGCTCGCCGTTGAGCTGTTTTGCAGTGCGGTAGATTCGCAGGTTAGCCGCTTGCGGCGACATTGTCATCCCCATGTGACAGCAAGATGATTGCGTCATCCACACCGCCGTGCGTCCGCGACATCGTCTCTGACGGTCTTCTCACGAAAGCAATTTGACGATGATTATCTTTTGTCCATGGCTCGGTATTCGAACCAGCCCGACGATATCGACGACCGGTTGACGAAGCCTGTGCCGCGCCACAAGGGCGCGAATGGCGGCTGTTCAGATTTGCTTTTCCGGTGGAAGCCCGCCCGCCGACGCAAAATGCGGGCCGGGCATGCGGAGAAGACGTTGCCGTGACATGCGGGTTGAAATTCCGTGCGGAAAGGTTAGGGTCGCCATTGTGCACTGCAGGAGAAATGCCAATGAATGCTGTGGAGCAACAAAAAGCACTGGACGTTGGACGACTCGACTGCGAGGCCGAAACGATGGAAATAGGAAACCAAATGACGTTCTGGGACCTCGTGAAGACGGATTTACAGGCAAGCACGGGGTTTTCGAGCCGAGTGAGGGCGTTTTCAGCTTTCATCTTCAATCCTGGCTTTTCCACTGTTTTCCTGCATCGGTTGGCCGTAAAGCTGAAAACCGGCCCTTTCAGAAGGCTTGGGATCGTTATCTGGAGATGGAATGTCAGCCGCAGCGGTTGCCACATTCATCTCGACAGCAAGCTGGGGCCTGGCCTGATGCTTCCACACCCCGTCGGCATTGTGATCGGCGCCGGAGCCGAAATAGGAGCCAATGCGACGATCTTCCAGACAGTCACTGTGGGCAAAACCGGCAAATCGGAAACCTATCCCGTGATCGGCGACGATGTCACAATCTATCCGAATGCCGTGATCATTGGACCGATCCGTGTTGGAAACAGGGCTGTCATCGGTGCTGCTTCGGTCGTCGTGAAAGACGTTCCTGATGATGCGATCGTCGCCGGCAATCCGGCGCGTGTCCTGCGCATCGCGGCAGACGCCCAGTAGGGCTTAAACGCTTGATTTCAAGGCGGGTAACAAGCAGACATGCCCGCCAATAGGCGCACCGCGATGACAATGAATACTTTGGAGCGGCAAAGACGCGCGCCTGATCTGGGCTACCTCCAATTCGATCGCAGAGGCTTTGCCGACCCTACCCAAAAGTTTCCTTGCACAAACTCGATCGCTGAAGCGACGCAAATCACGATCGCGACGAGGACGATCGACCTTAGAGAGACGTTGTAGTCATAAGCGGTTTCTGGGCCAACCATTGGGTGACAATCCTGTTGGAAAATTCGTTAGCCGAAGTCTGTTGCGAGTATTGCATGCCGGGACTAACCGGCACTTGAACACGCCGTTCATTTCGCATTCACGAGCAGGCCACATGACCGCAGTGTTGCGTCACCGTGCCTGTCGACGGCTACAGAGACACAGCGAAACTGGTCGCATGGATCAGAAGTAGCCATGCACCGGTGGAGAATGTGAAGGCGGTGAGCCAGCCTTTTGCGCGTTCGGACATGATGAACCCCTCGTGGAACAGGGGCTATATTGGCACGCGCCGCTAAACATCACGTTCGGAAATAGGTTAAAATTTTAGCAGTCGTATCGTCTAATTACTTCGGCGGAGCAGCGCCTCACTCCGCCGGGCTCGGCGAGCCCCCGGAGCCGGAACCAAGTCCATCCGGGCGCCAAATCCTCTGCGGAGCCGCTGCCCTGCGGCGTTTTACGGTCCTGAAGACCTCGCTGACTGCATAGCCATAGACCAGCGTCGCATAGGACGGCCCATAGCACTGCACCGTTATCGAATAGATGTTCCACAGAAAAATCAGGAGCAGCTTGGTCTTGTCCTCAGTCCAGCTCAATGACTTGAACTGAAGCAGGAAGAATATAAGAACCGGGTACCCCATCATGACTGCGGTCGACAAATAGAAATTGTCGAGCGGTATATAATATTGTGCCAATGGCCCGTAAAACGCCATCGGATACGCGTAACATCCAATGCCGCACCCAACGAACAACCCGATTGGAAAATGATCGTTCAAGAAAATGAACGGTCCCTGCCAGGTGTTGTTGATGCGGTCCGCGAGACTCATCAAGTTTTGACTATAAGATGCTAAATCCACACCGCCCAGCAAGAGCATCAGCAAGGGTGGAACGGCGAGCGCCAGATAAGACAGCTTGGCAAGCGTTTTGATCAGCCGAGTCTCGGATCGGACTGGGAAGAAGGTTGTGTAGGAATAGTAAGCAAAATATACGAAAGCGAGCCCGATAGCCGTTTTGCTGGTTGTTGCATTCAAGGCGAAATAGACAAGTGGCCAGCACATGATATTGAAAATCTTGCCGTAATAAGGCGAGACCAGGACAAAGGTAAATAGCGTCATAAACCCGGCCATGGTACTGTCGCCGGCAAAGCCGCCATAGCGGATAGCGCCCCCCGTCCACCAAATCTTGGTCGTCGTACGTACGGAGTCGCCGATAGACAGGAACGATTGGCCATACCAGGGATATTGGACATAGGGATTAATTGCCGTCCCGATCGCCGAGAACAAAAATACCAGCAAAAGTATCGTCCGCACCCAGCGCTGCTCGGTAATGCTCCGCCCGTAGAAGCACATGCCGACAAACATCGGAATAAACATCTTCATGGACGAAAAGAATGCCAATAGATTATCGTTCATGAAGAAAACGCTGACAATCATTGACCATACGAACGCCAGCGTGAAGAAGATTCCGTTGAAGTTCTTGTCTTTGAAAAACTGCATGTAGATGAATATTCCAAGCGACACAAACGCCATCATGTCCGGAATAAACCAGATAAAGTCTGCATGCATGAGATGAAACACATAGCGGGCACTGCCTGTGAAACCATCCCGCAAGCAAAACAAAATAAACGTTATTACAGAGTACTTATAAAGGAGATCGCGGTCGTCCGCTCGCTTGTCCACCGTGAAGGACCGGGCTCCCATTTCGTCGACGGCTTGGTGCATTTCATGCTCTCATATGGCTGGACGATCGACGCCGCGATGGACAATTAACGATAGCAGCCAGCGGGCGTTATTCGAAGACGCCGGGACATTCTGCTGCTGTCGAACGCACGGTCCCTTACTTTTCTCGATGCTGGAGAAGGAGCCGATGGGACGGTTCCGATCGCGACGCGCATGTGCAGCTTCCCTTCAACATCCTGGGAATGAAAGCCTCTCCAAGGCGCATGGAGCTGCTCACGCTTCCTTGACGCGGTCCATGTCTGGCACGAATGCAGGACCCATCATGATTTCCGTGTAGATATCATCAATCTGCTGCACCATGCGATCCGAGGTGAAGGTTGATATGAATCGATGATAACCTTCGACGCCGACCTTGCGTAGCTCTTCCCTATTAAGCTCTTTCAACTTATTTTGCAATGCAGCAGGGTCATCGGCTGGCACGACATAGCCGTACTGTCCATCCGCGAGAATTTCCTTGAGACCTCCGACCGACGACGCGAGAACGGGTATGGAGAGCCGCATTGCCTCGACCGCGACGAGCCCGAAACCTTCCCACCGCGACGGCACGACGAGAATGTCACAGCTCCGCATCTGTGCCGCGACGCCGTCGCGATCCAGCCAGCCGAGCCTCTCCACGCAACTGGGAAGCGGGTTGGGCATGGCAAGTTCACCCAGGGCGAAATCGCCGACCAGCCTTACGGAGACTTTGTCCTCGATGCCCGTTACCGCTTTGAGGAGGACGTCGACACCCTTCTGATGGTCGAAGCGGCCGGCGAACAGGACACGGATTCGGTCGTCTTCCCAGACTGCGGGCTTTACGCTGGGCACGTTTCTGTCGATGCCATTCGGGATGAGCCGGAGCTTTGTCGGCGGAAGCCCGAGCTCGATCGCGCGCGCATAGTCATGATTGGAGATTACGACGATCCGATCCGGAAACCGGGCGAGCCAACGCTCGATCCTTGCCGCCATCGACCGGATATAGGGCGTGTGGGTCATGTCGACCGACCAGCCATGCGGGCAAAAAACGATGCTGGATCGGTTAGGGTTGCGCAGTATCCGCACCAATGCGCCGGCGATGGAGGAATGCGCATGCACGATATCGGGTTTGTAACTGGCTAGCTCGCGCAGATATCGCTGCGCCAGGAAAAACGAACCGGCAATCCGCGATGGGCGAGAGAAGGTGACAATGCGAGGTCCTGCGGCGAAAATATTCTTTTCGACGAAACCGAGCTGATTTTTCGGTACAAGAAGTGTGACATTTTCACGGCCGTATTTCTCGACCTGATGCGGAATGAGTTCGGAAAGATACGATCCAGTCCCGCCCACCACACTTTCGCATACGTGAAGTATCTTCACATGGACCAACCGCTTACGGACCTCCGACTTGACAATTTATAGTTTTCCGCTTGGGCTTTACGCCGGTTCCCCTATCACCAGTTCTATATGCGGCCAAGAAAAATATTTTAACGTTGCATAACATGTGCGTGTTGCTTTTTCGTGGGCATGTCGGCTTCGGTTCGTATACGAAAAAGCATCCATCACAGATGTCTCCTCTCTGCTTTGCCCATCACGACCTGCAATTCACAATCTTTTGGATTCCTGGCGATTTCATGAGCGGCAGAGTATAGCGCTTTCTAAACAGCAGGAGGCTTCTTATGTGTGTTCGGCCGGCGAACGTCAACGGACCTGCTGAGCTGGAACGCTGGTGGTCGTGAACGAGCTGTGCCCCAGGATAGCAGATCACGCGCTTGCCTGCACGCCAGACGCGAGCGCAAAGATCGACATCTTCCATGTAGAGGAAATAGCTTTCGTCCATGCCGTCGAGTTTTTCATAGAGGTCGCGGCGTATGACGAAGCCGGTTCCCATGACCCAGTCGGCATCGAAGGGATGTTCGCCGATCCAGGCGTCACGCATCAGGTGGCGGTCGATTCGGCGCTGCATCATTTGCCCGGCCTGCTTCACCCGGCGTGCGAACACATCCATGAGCGAATAGAAGCGCCGTGCGGAATACTGCCTGCTACCATCAGGGTTTATCAGATCGAGGCCGACAATCCCCACATCCTCATTGGCCTCCATGTGGTTCAGTACGGTCGAAACGCTGTCGAATTCGAAATAGGTGTCGGGATTAAGGACGAGGAGGTAGCGGCCCGTGGCGTTGCGGAAGCCGACGTTCACACCGGCGCCGAAACCGCCATTGTGGGAGGCCGCGACAAAGACGACCTCCGGCGGAACCCCTTTTTGGATCCGCTCGAGCGAGCCGTCCTGAGAGTAATTGTCTACAACCAGGATTTGGTCGGGCCGGGCGACACCCGCGGCGACGATTGAATTGACGCAACGTATCGTGAGGTCAGAGGTTCGATAGTTGACCACAATCACATTCAAATTTGAAGTGTCACCCATGCTTCGCCTCAGTTTCCTTGGCTTACCAAACTTATAACGTCTTTTGAGCTGTCTGATCAACTCAACACTACGAAAGGAATAGTTTTTTGAATCTAAAGTAAATTCGTCGCCGTTGCTGTTGTGCGGTGTCATCGGTCCAGTCCCCTGAGCAATGCTCCAGCCACCTGCTTCGGGTCGAAGGCGTGGCGAATGTTGTTGGCGGTCTCCGGGGCAAGCCGCGCCCCGGAACGTATGACCTCGCGCAGCTGCTCGGCCCATATATCGGCGTCAAGCGGCTGGTCGACATAGACAGCCTCGCCCAAGGTCACTTCCGGCAAAGACGTAACGGCGCTGACAACGGTCGGCACACCGAGCCCCATCGCTTCCGCCGCAGGCATGCCGAAGCCCTCGTAGATGGACGGGAGCGCGAATACCCGCGCGTTGCGGTAAAGCGCGCCCAGCTCAGCGTCGGAGACGATCCCGGTCAGCTTGATACGGGATGCCGATCGGGCACTGGCGTTTTCGGCGATCATCCGGTGCTTCTCATCGGATTCCTTGCCAGCAAGATAGAGATGCAGGTCCGGCTCGCTCTCGGCAATCCGGTCGAAGGCCTTGATCAGCGTCGACAGGTTCTTCTGCGGGAAGGGGTGGCTGACGGTGAGAATATACGGCTTTTTTACCAGTTCCGTCACCGCATCGCCGGCCGGAGTCCCATCCTCAAATCTGCCCCACTCGATCGCGTTGTAAATAACCTTGCATTTCGCCGCCGCTTCCTTGCCAAAATACTGCTCGACGAAATTCTTCTCGGATGTCGAGATCAGGAAAACGACATCGGCGCTCCGGAACATGCGCGGCAGATAGAAGTCCAGCCAGGCACGCCGTTTCTGGGTGTGGAAATGCGGCAATACCTTGTATTGGACGTCATGCAGGAGCACGGCGCAACGCGTTTTCCTCAAGCGTGGCGGCAGGAAATAGTTCGGATAAAGCGCCCAACCCTGCTTGTGGGCGCGCCATTCATACATCGTCTCTTCAAAGAAGCGGCTGTTCTTCGGTCCAGGCAGCGGCGGCATTCTGAGCTGCCGGACATGCTGCGCCGATGCCATCCAGCTCTGGAATTCTGGGGAGAAGCGGTCGGCATCCGCATAGGCCAGGGTCAGCTTGGCAGGCGTTTTCGCCAGACCATGCACCAGATTGTATATTGACGATTCCGTCCCGCCGATCTTGTGGTGGCGTACGGAAAACAGCGGAACCGTCAGGTCGACAGCTGGGACTTCGGCATTTGCCGAAGCCGTTTCAAAGGAGGATCGCACGGCGTAATTCATCGTTGTTGTACCACCTTGATCCTGACCGTTGCCGAACTGTCGGCCGTGTAGATGACCGGAACACGCCCCAGCTCTCCGGGAGCAGTGCCCGGGCTGAGCACTTGATCACACATCGTCTTCCCACCGGTCGCGCCGCTCAGAGAGAATCGAGTTGCTTTGTTCGAAGAGGTCCACAATGCGATCGTTTGCCGCCCCTCACGCGTTGCCCTCATGAGGAAGACCGATGGAAACGGGCGCTCGACCTGGACGAAATCCGCGTTTCGCACAATGGCGGCCGCCTCGCGCACGAAGCATTCCCCCGGCTTGGGCTTGTTGTCATAGGTGAACAGGCCAAAATTGTTTTCCGGGTCCGTGGGATCCGGGCCGATGTTCTTGAGTTCATGCTGCCAGATGCCTTTGATCCAAGGCAGGGAGGAGGCCTGCAGGATAAATTGTGAGAAATTTACCGCCGCATCGTTGGGGTCGACAGCGCATTTGCCTTTGTGCGTCGGCCAACCAAACTCGGTCACGTAGATCGGAGTCGTTCGGCCGCCGCGGATATCTTTCAGCGCAGACTGCAGCAGCTTGGCGCGCTCGACCAACTCGCTGGCCGTGCGCTTCGAAGCCTTCAGGCAATGATTGTAAAGATGAATTGACAATCCATCCGCGCCGTCAAGGGCGCCCTCGCGGACGATTGCCCGCGCCCAGGCCCAATCGACATCATCGCCGACCGCGCCGACCAGGATCGTCGCTTCGGGAGACTGGCGGCGGATTTCCCGCACCGCGGCCTTGGCGACGCGCACATAATGGACGGCCGCGCGTGGATCGGACGCTGGTCCTTCCCCGGTCAGGCGCGGCATGTCCACACCGGTGCCGATGCCGATATTCCACTCGTTCCAGATTTCGTAGATGGGCTTGTAGGGGGCCATCGCCTCAGTGGCCTTGTCGAGATAGCTTTGGAAGGAGCGCAAGGCATCGTCGGAAATCGGCGGCACGCCACCCGGCACGAAGCTGTTTGTCAAACCCACATTGATCAGCGGCCTGAGACCCGCAGCCTGCGGCAGAAAGTTCATCAGCCGTTGCGATTTCGTCAGCACCGGCCCGTTCTTTGCCGTGAAGTCGAAGGACTGCCAGGGTAGATAGTCGCGGAACGAATTGGCCCCGATCGCATGCAACTGCTCCAACCCGACCTTGGCCGAAGTATAGCCATACTCGTGGACGGTACCAAAATGCGTGTTGGCGCCGATCAGAAGCAGCGTTTCACGCTTGGCCGGGTGTATATCGGGGGAGAAAATCACGGTCTTCGTCTGACCGGGACTCGCGGAAGGCATGGCAAGCAGCAGCGCGAAGCTGGCAAGCAGGCATGACATTCGCCTCGTGATTTTCACCATTGGAAATTGCATCTCGTCTCTCGTTCGTGTGGCTATCGCGCCGCCTCGTGCACTCTGCTCAGGCCGTCTTCACTCCCTTGAAATTCTTGATTTCCTCGATGAACTGCAGATAGCGCTGGCCCAGATAATCCTGATCGAATTCGCCGGCACGGCGGGCGGCGTTGTCCTGGAACCGGGCCAGCAGGCCGGGTTCGGACAGGATTCGTTCCAGCGCGCCCCGCCAGGCCTCCGTGTCGCCTGCCGGGATGATGAAGCCATTGTCGTCGTGCTTGACCAGTTCGGGGATGCCTCCGGAATCGCTGCCCAGCACCGGCACGCTGAGGCCGAGCGCCTGAATCACTACGCCCGGCGAATTCTCGAACCAGATCGAAGGAATGCAAAGCATGTCTGCCGCTGCTATGTGGTTGATCGCGTCCTGCAGCGGCAGGTGTCCGGTGAATTTCACCCAGTCGTGGCGTCCGTAGCGTTCGCGCAGTGCCGGCTCATAGCCGCCGCCGCCGACAATATCGAAGGTGAAATTATATTTCGCCCGAAGCGGCTCGGCGGCGTCGAGCAGCACGTCGATGCCTTTCGACTCATGCAGGCGACCGGCATAGACGAAACGAACGCCGTCGGCCGGCTCCCGCTTCACCGTCGGCGCCGGATATTTATTGGCGTTGAGAATGTGAGCGTGCGGGTAGTCCTTGAGCGGCTGGTACTTTGCGTTTTCTTCCAGGTTGGCGAGCGACGGGGAACTGAAGCCGATGCGTGGCATCGAGCGGATGCCCCGGCGCTTGACTGCCACTGAAAGCTTGCAGGGGAAGSACTGCCCTTCACAATTCTTGTTGTTGGCAAAGCGGTTCATGCGGAAGCAGGACAGCGCCATGTCCGGCATGACATAGAGCGCCGGAATGTTGCGCTTGCCGAGTTCCTGCAGCACGTTGTGGCCTATGCCGGTCAGATAGTGGATGTTGCAGAAGTCCGGCTTGAAAGCATCGAGCACCCGCCCGACGATCGTCGGGTTGCGCGGATCGAGATGATCCTGCAGATGCCAGAGCGGCTTCAGATATTTCTGTTCGACGCGGCCTTGCTTGAAGATCGGATAGGGGCGCGGCATATAGATGCTCCACACCCGCATGCCGTCGACCATTTCGCCGTCCTTGACTTCCTCGGGCGTTTTCGCGGCCATCAGCACGCCGATCTCATGGCCTTGCTTCAGGAGCCAGCTCGAAAGATTGAATGCCGATATCTCTGCACCGCCCAGCACATTGGGAGGGAACATGGCAGATATAACCAGAATTCGCATCACTATTCCTTCTTCCTGTCCGGTCTCGTCCTGTGGCCGTCGGGTCGATCAGACGCCTAGGCCGTATCGGTCTGTCCCAATCTGCTTGAGATATTGACCATAGGTGCTCTTGCCGAGTTCTGCGGCCAGCTTCTGCAATTGGTCTTCGCTGATATAGCCGAGACGATAGGCGATCTCCTCCGGGCAGGCGATCTTGAAGCCCTGGCGTTTTTCGAGGCTCGAGACGAAATTCGACGCGTCGATCAGGCTGTCGGGGGTGCCGGTGTCGAGCCAGGCATAGCCGCGGCCCATGAGTTCGACCGAAAGTTGGCCGCGCTCCAGATAGATACGGTTGACATCGGTGATCTCGAGCTCGCCGCGCGCCGAGGGCTTGAGATTGGCAGCGATGTCGACGACCTGCTCATCGTAGAAATAAAGCCCGGTGACGGCCCAGTTAGATTTCGGCTTGGCCGGCTTTTCCTCGATCGAAATCGCGCGCATGGCGGAATCGAATTCGACCACGCCGTAGCGCTCCGGATCGGTGACGTGATAACCGAAGACGCGCGCGCCCTGCTTTTTGGCCGAACCGAGGCGAAGCAGTTGCGGCAGACCGTGGCCGTAATAGATGTTGTCGCCGAGGATCAGTGCCGAAGGGCCGCCTGCGACGAAATCGGCGCCGATGATGAAGGCCTGGGCCAAGCCGTCYGGGCTTGGCTGGACCGCATAGCTGATCGAAATACCCCACCGATTGCCATCGCCGAGCAGGTCTTCGAAAGCAGCCCGGTCGTGGGGCGTGGTGATGATCAGGATGTCGCGAATGCCGGCGAGCATCAGCGTCGTCAGCGGATAGTAGATCATCGGCTTGTCGTAGACAGGCATCAGCTGCTTGGAGACCGCCTTGGTGATGGGATAAAGGCGCGTTCCAGAGCCGCCGGCGAGGATAATTCCCTTCATTATGGATTCCCTTTACTTTTGGCGACAAGCCGGTCAAGCACGGCCTCGGTCGATTGCCGCCAGTCCGGAAGGGTAATGCCATAGGCATGCCCCAGGCGGGCGGTCGAAAGCCTCGAATTGGCCGGGCGGCGCGCCGGCGTCGGATAATCGGCCGTGGTGATCCTCTCGACGGTGACGGTCTTGCCCGTCCGGGCCTCGAGGCCAGCGAAGATCGCCTCGGCAAAATCGGCCCATGTGCCGCTGCCGCTGCCTGCGAGATGGAATATGCCGCGCAGCGACGGATCGGCGTCGGCCGTCATCCGCCGCGCCACCGCGATCACCGCATCGGCGATGTCGAGGGCGCTGGTCGGCTGGCCTTGCTGGTCGGCCACCACGCGCAACGTGTCGCGCGTTTCAGCGAGCCGAAGCATCGTCTTGACGAAATTGGCGCCGAACGGCGAATAGACCCAGGCGGTGCGCAGGATGGCGTGATTGCCGGTCGCGCCGAGCACGCGCCGTTCGCCTTCGAGCTTCGAGCGTCCGTAAGCCGAGGTTGGCCCGGTCGGGTCGGTTTCGATATAGGGGGCGTGCTTGTCGCCGGCGAACACGTAGTCGGTTGATAGGTGAATGATGGGAATGCCAAGCCGGGCCGCAGCCTCCGCCACTGCGCCTGCGCCATCGGCATTGACGGCGAAGGCAAGCTCGGGTTCGCTCTCGGCCTTGTCGACGGCGGTATAGGCTGCCGCCGAGACGATGACGTCGGCCTTGGCGCTGTCCAGCGCCTTCGCCACCGATTCGGCATTGGCGAGATCAAGCTCCGGACGGCCGACGGCGATCACATCGACGTCGGCCAATGCCGTTGCCCTTTCGACGAGTGCGCTGACCACTTGGCCCGTTTTGCCTGTTACGACGATCCGCATGCGCAACATTAACCCCGTTTGATCAGGCCGAGACGCTCGCCACTATAGACGCCGTCCCTGAGTGGCCGCCACCACCATTCGTTTTCCAGGTACCATTGTACCGTATTGCGAATGCCGGTGTCGAAGGTTTCTCGCGCCTTCCAGCCGAGCTCGGCCTCCAGTTTGCTCGCGTCGATCGCATAGCGCGCATCGTGACCGGGCCGGTCCGTGACGAAATTGATCAGGCCGCGATGCTTGGCGTCCTTGGGTGCAAGTTCATCGAGCAGGTCGCAGATGCATTCGACGACGTCGATGTTTCGCCGCTCGTTACGGCCCCCGACATTATATTTCTCGCCGAGGCGACCGCGGCTCGCGATCAGATGCAGCGCCCGGGCATGATCTTCGACATAGAGCCAGTCGCGGATATTGGCGCCCGCGCCGTAGACGGGGAGGGGCTGGCCGGCCAGCGCATTGAGGATGGTCAGCGGGATCAGCTTTTCCGGAAAGTGGAACGGCCCGTAATTGTTGGAGCAGTTCGACACGACGACCGGCAGGCCATAAGTCCGCTGCCAGGCGATCGCCAGATGGTCGCTGGCCGCCTTCGAAGCGGAGTAGGGCGAGGACGGATCATAAGGCGTGAGTTCGTGGAAGAGGCCGTCTTCGCCAAGCGAGCCATAGACTTCGTCCGTCGAGACATGCAGGAACCGAAAGGCTTCTTTTTCCGCTTCCGGCAACCCATTCCAATAATGCCGGGCGGCCTCCAGCAAGCTGAAAGTGCCCATCACATTGGTCTCGACGAAGGCGCCCGCGCCGCTGATCGAGCGGTCGACATGGCTTTCCGCCGCCAGATGCATGATTCGATCCGGGCGGAAGCTCTCGATGGCGCTGGCCATCTTGGCCTGATCGCAGATGTCCGCCTTCAGGAAGCGGTAATTCGGTGCGTTCTGGATCGATGTCAGCGAGGCGAGATTGCCGGCATAGGTCAGCTTGTCGACGTTGAGCACTTCGGCGCCGATATCGCGCACCAGATGCCGCACGAGCGCAGAGCCGATAAAACCTGCCCCACCAGTTACAAGTATACGCATGTCACGACTCCTTGGAAGAGGGGCGGTAGGTGAAGGATGGCGGCAGGTCCGCGAGCTTGGGCTGCACCGCGTCCTTGCCGGAGAGCACGACGTTATCCAGATCGATGGGCCATGCAATGCCGATGTCGGGATCTTCCCAAAAAAGGCCGCGGTCATCCTTGGCGCTATAGGGGGCGGTCACCTTGTAATGGATGATCGTGTCCGGTTCGAGTGTTGCAAAACCATGGGCGAAGCCGGCTGGAATCCACAATTGTTCGCCATTGTCGGCCGAAAGCGTCGCGCCGACCCATTTGCCATAGGTGGGCGAGCCTTGCCGGATATCGACGGCGACATCGAAAATCGCTCCCGCAATGCAACGTACGAGCTTGCCCTGCGCAAACGGCTCAAGCTGAAAGTGCAGCCCGCGCACGGTACCAGGCTGCGCCGACAAAGATTGATTGTCTTGCACGAATTGCACATCCGCGACATTCTCGCGGAACCAACCGTCCTTGAAAACCTCGGAGAAATAACCTCTTGCGTCGCCGAACCGGGCGGGAGTGATCTTGCACACATCGTCGATGGCAAGGCGTTCGATCTGCATCATCATCCTTCCAATTTTTGACATTGGTTAAAACCGTTCATGACGCATTTCAAGCAAAAAATGTTGCGTTGCACAATGTGTCTCGGCTTAAAAATATCCAAATTGGCTGATTCCGCCCGCTGTCGTTGAGGCATCGGGAGCAATTTTCACCGGGATTTTCAGATGGTTAATCAAACCTTACGGATACTCGTGTACTTTTTCCGGATCGACTTGCAATAGGCAAATCATCCCTCACGGTGATCAGCCCGAGATCAAAAAGTACAACTTCCATCGCAGATGGCAATGTTCAAGCCGAGGCCGGCTCTTGGGAAAGCCGCGGTTGCGGGCGCAAATGTCAGGCCTCGATAGCTGGTCGCCTTCGCAATATCTTGCCTCGGCTTGAAAAGCGAACGGTGGCCAGGCCGACGCCGGCCAATAAGACGGATATCGATCGCAACGCGCCGGGATTTTTTCCTTGGGGAGTTGCGACTTAAACACTCCGAATGCCGTAGGATATCGGATGGCGGGTATGTTATCATCGCGGCATGGAGATCGACGAGGACAAGATCGACGAGGCCGTCCTGGCGCTACTATGGCTGACACTGCATGACGGGCGTCGCGTGTGGAAAGGTTTTGATTGGGACACGCTGGATCGATTGTTCAAGAAGGGCCTGATAGGCGATCCGGCGAACAAGACGAAATCATTGGTCTTGACCGATGAAGGCCTCCAGCGCTCGGAGGAACTCTTTCAAGCATCGTTTGCGCGGCCGCCGCGATAGCAGCCTTTTCACTTTCTGACCTGATGTGCGTCCGTGGATGACGCGTCAAAAAACGCTGTCGCTATGGCATGTATTTGATTTCGATCGGACTGCCGTCGCGTTGGCATATATTGGTCGCGTAAACGGTCATGTCCTTCTTGATATAAAATTTCCTGCGTAAGTCCTGTGGATTGTTCCAGTCCATCATGAAGGTGAATTGGCAGTCTGACCAATCGTTGTCGATCCTCACCGTTTCGATGTCGTTGGCACCGATAGGAAAAACGATCAGGTTCTCCGTGCTGGGCGTGAGATCGCTTGCCCAGGCGAACAGCCGATAGATTGGTTTGTCGCTCGCATTGCGGATGCGAATTTCCTCGGCAGAGGCCGAAGATGCGATCAGACAAGACAAGACAAGGGAGCACATTGTTCGTCGCACGCTTGCTCCTTTCTGCGTTCGATGACGTCCTAGCCCTTATTGGATAGGGCTGGCTGCGAAAATCTCGCTCCGAGAGACCTTTGTCAATGCCAAAGACAATGCGTGATGGCAATTTCACAAACCGCGTCGGATCAGATGCCCTCCAAAAATGCCGGAAACCAAGGTCGGAACATGTTGGTTCCCTCAGTTTTCAGACGTCGTTTGCTCGTCTGGCGCGGGGTAGAGGCTGCATTTTTTCGTTCTGCGTTTCCGGCCGGTGAAAATATTGGGGTTGTAACGGGCGGGTGGATCTCTATGTGAGGGGGATGAGTATGCCTGCAAATGTCGCCGAATGGTTCCGTCGCGCCGATCAACTCGGGCCGAGCGGTCGCGTCTGGTTGATCGACGTGTTGGTCGACGATGCCCAGGCAAAACAGCTTGTTCATCTTATCAAGCGTGGCGAAATTTCTGTCAGGCGGGTCGCGCACGGTGGGACCGCGATGCTCGAGGTCACGCGCCAGGACGAGCGCGCCGAGGCGCTCGATTGAACCTGCGCCATCGGCTCCGGTCCACGCTTTCCGTTCCGCTGTCTCGCATTATCGGGCGTCTGTGCCGTCTGCGTCGGCTTTGAGCTGTGACGGGTTCAATCCCTCAGGACGGGAGTTTGATGCACTTGCCGGGACAAGGCAGCCAAGCGCCGTTTGAGGAAGAGCCGCTCGAGAACTTCGACAGCGGTGATGCAGCAAATCATGGCCGCGATCACGACAATCGATCCGATGGAGATGCCGTGGTCGTAAGCATTATTGCTGTCCACCGTGGCGCGATCTTTGCCATCGCCGACATTGCCGTTATTCGCGTCGGTGTTGTTTGCCATCACACAATCCTCCTGCCGCCACAACGCGCAGAAAATGTGAAAGTTCAAGCTAGCAGATGCGGCATAAGATCGCTATCGCCTTTTTGTGAGTAGCAGACGATTTGCTTTTATCAATTTGGAAGACGTTACGCGAACAAAAGGCTGCGCACGACTGCTTAAGAGTTTCGTCCACCCTCTGTTCCCCGGCCACTTTATAAGACCCTGTTGGGCTGAGCGTGTGGCGAATGTGAGCGAAGAAGATGCTCTAAGCGGGAATTGCGAGCGCCAACACATTGTTGCCGATGTCGCCGCCGACAGCAATCTCGATCTCTCTGGGAATGGCACCCTGATCATCTTCGGAGGGGTCCGTGCGAGACATGAAAACTATTTCGATCAAGCCTTGAGCTGTCAGCGCCACATCGAACAGGTTATGCGTATCTTCCCGCGTCCCGCGTTTTACGGTGATATAACCCAGCCGTTGCGCTTGCGCCAGAAACTGGATTTCGGTCGGCTTGATGATTGCAGGGTCGAGGCGATAGGAGCCGGCGAAACCTTGAGAATAAATCTTTTCATCGAGAAAAATCAGCAATTCCCTGATCGATGCGAACATGATTCTCTCCTGACGCGCCCTCAAGATAGCAAAAACGGGTGCTCGTGAAACCTGAATATCAAAATAATCTTAAGAATATTATTAGAACGCACTAAGACTGACACCCTCTGGGTTAAGCGAGACCCGGCCGCGGGCTGTGTGTTTGCACCAGGCAATCTCCAAGCCGAAGCACAAGCCCTCAAGCCAGTATTCCTGCTTCGCCGGGAGGTGCGGCCTCGCTATTCGCCTTCCGGCGGCTGGTTCTGATTGCGCATTCCCTTGGAGATCGCGGGCTGTCCGGCAACGATGGTGAGTTCCGGCACGTCTTTGAGCACCAGGCTGCAGGCCAAGACGACTGCACCCTTCCTGATCGTTACGCCCGGCGCGATAAAGCAATTTGCCGCAACCCAAGCCTGATCTTCGATCACAATCGGCTTGGTCACCATGTCGAATGTGGGCTTGTGGAAATCGTGTGTGCCGGTCACGAGCTTCGTATATTGCGACACGACGGCATCACTTCCAATTTTGATTGTATCGAGTGTGTAGACATCGACGAAATCGCCAATCCATGCCCGGTCCCCGATCTCCAGCCGCCACGGATAAGTGACGCGGACACTCGGCCGTATGATGACGCCTTCTCCAATGCGTGCACCAAACAGCCTGAGCAGGAAACGACGCCAACCATACATGAACTGAGGCGAGGTGTGCATCAGCAGCGCCTGGACGATCCACCAAAGCTGCACTTTGAACGGAGAAGCGCCGCGCAGATTATCCGGGTTGCGATACCGGCTTAGATCCTGCGCTTTCGAATTCTGAGCAACCACCAACCAAACCTCCGAATCATGACCGCACGCTCTAGATGCCAAAAGCGGTCTTTCGGCAAGAGAAGGCTTCCTAAAATGGCGGAAGGGTGGCCGAATGGCGTGCCGGCGTAAGAAATGCGATGCCGAGTCACAAACGAACCGGATAAAGTCAGGCGCCCGGCATATCCGCCGGTCTGTAGGCGCCGATCACGCCGCCTCGCCAGCCGGTGATGCTGCCGTGAGGAGATTGCCGGTCAGTCAAAAACGCTCGACCCGCAACAGATCTATTTCCGGGGCCATCCTTTGTCCGGAGGACCAAACTCGCTTCGACCGGCGGCCAATCCGCCTCAGTTCGATCGACGCAAGCGCGATATGGACGATAGGAATGGGAAAATTGCGTCGATGCGTTGGCAATCAAACATTGGCCCGAACGGTTATCAGGCTTGCTCCAACATTTTTTCCTTGTTGAGCCGAGAGTTCGTGGTGTTATGCCATTGCCAAGCGGTTTCGACGATCGTCTTCAACTTGGACAGCTTCGGCTTGAAATTCAGTACCTTTTTCGCCCGGCTGGGATCTGCAACCAATATGGCGGGATCGCCTGGCCTGCGCGCGCCCGTCACCTGCGGCATACGCTTACCGCTCACTTTTTCCACCACGCGCAAGACATCAAGGATGGAGCTTCCTTTTCCTGTTCCCAGATTGAATGCATCCGTCCGGTGACCGTCCAGCAGCAATTCCAGGGCGGAGACATGTGCGTCGGCAAGATCGCTCACATGCGTATAGTCCCTGATGGCCGTGCCATCCGGTGTATCGAAATCCGAACCGAAAATCTGGAAATCCGGAAGCAGGCCCTGGACATGCATGATCGCCCGCGGAATGATGTGCGGTTCCGGATCGCGCTTTTCGCCGATGCAGCCGTCGGGTGATGCGCCTGCAGCATTGAAATAGCGCAAGGAAATCGATCGCAGTCCATAGGCGTGGTCGAAATCGCCAAGCATCTGTTCGCAAATCAGCTTGGTCCTGCCGTAGGGGTTTATCGGCTGCTTTTCCGAATCCTCGACGATTGGCAGAATCCGTGGTTCGCCGTAAATGGCGCAGCTGGACGAAAAGACCAACGGCACGGAACCCGCCTGCCGCACTGCGTTGAGCACCGAAAGTGTTCCGCTGACATTGTCTTCGAAATATTCCGCCGGGTGAATGACGGATTCACCGACATAGGCACGCGCCGCGAAATGCATCACCCCAACGACATTATGCTTGCGGATCGCCTCCACTATGTGAGCAGTGTCCGCTATCTCGCCATGAACCAGCGGACCCCAGCGAACGAAATCGCGATGGCCAAGGGAGAGATTGTCGTAGGTGACCGGTCGAAAGCCGGCTTTGGCAAGCGCGAGACAGGTATGGCTGCCGACATAGCCGGCACCACCGATGACCAAGACATGCTTCATCCTGCTCTCCCCAGCTTTGCGATGGCGCTGCTGGCCTGTGATGATTTTTTCGTCGTGCTCACGCCCGGAGGATTGAATGCGGACAGTTTTTCGTAGAGCGCGCGCTTCGCTTCCCACCAGGCATCAAGGCTCAATTCCGTTGGATCAAGCGACAAGAAAAATGGCCCTGTATGCTGGACGGGCGCATAGCCAAGGCGCCGGCGTATTGTGCCGGTGAGCCGACGAGCCACGGCGTGAGGCCACCGGTCTAGCGCGAATTTGCGTAGCGCAGATGGATTTGTAAGAAGCAGTTTGTAGGCATATTTTAAGCAAGCCCTGAATTGCAATCGGCTTGCCAGATTGTCGAGCGAAAATTCGTAGACCTTGGCCATCGCCAGTTTCTTGCAAAACGCCGGCAGCTGCGGATTGCGCGCCAAATGGCGTTCGATGACCATGTTGAAGGCCCGCACCATCCGCTTTCGATCACTGGACATATTGCCTTCGTAAACACGATATCCGACGTGATGCTGGGGGACACACCTGATTTTGTATTTGGCGGCGATCTTGAGCTCGAAATCCAGGTCCTCACAGCCCCCCGCCTTGAGACGGACGTATTCCTCCTCATAGCCGCCGACTTCTATCGCGACTGCGCGGGTGACGAGAATGCTGCTGCCATTGCCGACCGGGTGGATGACGATGTGCGGAGCGAGTGAAAAATCGACCGCTGGCCAGAACCAGCTGCCGCGCGGGACCCGATCATCGGTGTCGATGATGCGATAAAGCGAGAAACACGCAACGACGTTTTCGCCGCCTTGCTCCAAAGCAGAAACCTGGCTTGCGATTTTCGACGGATGCCAAAGATCGTCGGCATCCAGAAAAGCTACATAGAATCCTTTGGAGATTTCGATACCGTAATTACGCGCGGACGCGACGCCTCCATTTTCCTTATAGTAATACTTAACATTGCTGAATTTTTCGGCGCAACGTCGTGCAATAGCTGCCGTACCGTCCGTCGATCCATCATCGACAATGATAATTTCAAGATTGTCGTAAGTTTGATTTGCAGCGCACTCCACCGTGCGCTGCAAAAAGGCTGCAGCGTTATAGGCCGGAATTATTACACTGACGCGCTTGCTCATATCGATTTTGGATCTCCTCCCCCCATCTCCGCTTAAGATAAGTTTTATATCGATAATAATCAATCCCCATTGTTTTACTTAGTTAATCGCAGGATGCTTTGGGCTTATCCTGAAATTGTGGCGGGAAGGAAACCGAGCGCGGAAGTTTATCGTGTGAAATTTCAATTTTTAACTGTCTCATAATGAAAATGATCACCGCAAGCACCAATGATACAGCCACCACAAGATAATCGTAATGATTGTATCTTGCGCATCGCCTTCTCATAGTGGAGAAGCTCGTCGAGGAGGGGCTAGCAGTTACTTTCCCATCTTCTACAACAACGCCGTAATCACAAGCAATTAGAGC
>NZ_JBFUFF010000079.1:0-32496 GCF_056403555.1 Rhizobium sp. P2_G2 | reverse complement strand
GGTATGCGGCGGGCTGCGCTCAGCCCGGATTCAACAAAAATGCCGGGAAGCATGGCGTACGGCCTTGCTTCCCGGCATCGGTCCGATGCTGCGCGGACCTGGTTGTTCAGGCCAGATCCATATGCGCCAGTTCCGGTGGCGCCTTGCTGCGGTCCTGCGGCTTGGCCTCCTCTCGCTCGGCTGCGAGCGTGACCGGCTCGGGGCGCTTTTCCGGGTCGGCATGCTCGGTGTGCTGTACCAGCGGGCGGCTGCCGGTGGCTTTGCGGACGAGCACGTAGAAGACCGGGGTCATGAAGATGCCGAAGAAGGTGACGCCGATCATGCCGGAGAACACCGCCACACCCATGGCGGCGCGCATTTCCGCACCCGCGCCGGTCGAGGTGACCAGCGGGATGACGCCCATGATGAAGGCCATCGAGGTCATCAGGATCGGGCGGAGACGCAGCCGGCTGGCTTCGATCGCCGCCTGGACCGGGGTGCGGCCGGCAAATTCCAGCTCGCGGGCGAATTCCACGATCAGGATGGCGTTCTTCGCCGATAGTCCCACCAGCACGATCAGGCCGATCTGGGTGAAGATATTGTTGTCTCCATGGGTGAGCCAGACGCCGGTCAGCGCTGCCAGCACGCCCATCGGTACGATCATGATGATCGCCAGAGGCAGCGTCAGGCTTTCATACTGGGCGGCGAGCACGAGGTAGACGAGTAGCAGCGCCAGCGGGAAGACCAGAACGCCTGAGCTTCCGGCGAGGATCTGCTGGTAGGTCAGGTCGGTCCATTCGTAGCCGATGCCCTTGGGCAGGACTTCGGCGGCGATCTTTTCGATCGCCTCCTGGGCCTGGCCGGAGGAGAAGCCGGGCGCGGGGCCGCCATTGATGTCGGCGGAGAGGAAGCCGTTATAGCGGTTGGTGCGCTCCGGACCGGTCGTCGCCTCGACCTTCAGAAGCGCCGACAGCGGGATCATCTGGCCCGATGCCGAGCGGACCTTCAGGTTGCCGATATCGTCGGCCGTCGCGCGGAACTTGCTGTCTGCCTGCGCGCGGACGCTGTAGGTGCGGCCGAAGGCATTGAAGTCGTTGACATAGAGCGAGCCCAGATAGATCTGCAGCGTCTCGAACACATCGGTCACGGAGACGCCCAGCTGTTCGGCCTTGGCGCGATCGAGGTCGGCATAGAGCTGCGGCACGTTGATCTGGTAGCTGGAGAACAGGCCTGCCAGTTGCGGCGTCTGATAGGCCTTCATGAGGAAGGCCTTGGTCGCATCGTCGAGCGCCTGGTAGCCCAGGCCGGCGCGGTCTTCCAACTGCAGCTTGAAGCCGCCCGTCGTGCCGAGGCCGAGCACCGGCGGCGGCGGGAACATGGCGATGAAGGCATCCTGGATGGCGCCGAACTTCTGGTTCAGCGTCATGGCGATGGCGCCGCCGGAGAGGTTCGGCGTCTTACGCTCATCGAAATCCTTGAGCGTGACGAAGACGATGCCGGCATTCGACGAATTGGTGAAGCCATTGATCGAGAGTCCGGGAAAGGCGATGGCATGTTCGACGCCCGGCTCGGCCAGCGCTATCGCGCTCATCCGCTTGATGACGTCTTCGGTGCGGTCCAGCGTGGCGCCGTCCGGCAGCTGGGCAAAGCCGATCAGGTACTGCTTGTCCTGCGCCGGCACGAAGCCGCCGGGTATGGCGTTGAACAGGCCGTAGGTGGTGCCGGCCAGAGCCAGATAGATGACCATGACAATGCTCTTGCGCGACAAGAGCCCGCCGACGCCCTTGCCATAGGCATTGGAGCCGGCGCCGAAGGCGCGGTTGAAGCCGCGGAAGAACCAGCCGAAGACGAAGTCCATGCTGCGCGTCAGCCAATCCTTCGGCGCGTGGTGGTCCTTGAGCAGCAGGGCCGCGAGGGCAGGGGAGAGGGTGAGCGAATTGATCGCCGAAATTACCGTCGAGATCGCAATCGTCAGCGCGAACTGGCGATAGAACTGGCCGGAAAGGCCGGTGATGAAGGCGAGCGGCACGAAGACCGCGATCAGCACCAGCGCGATCGCCACGATCGGGCCGGAGACTTCCTTCATCGCCTGGTAGGTCGCGAGCCGCGGTGACAGGCCGTTTTGGATATTGCGCTCGACATTTTCGACGACGACGATGGCGTCATCGACGACGATGCCGATCGCCAGCACCAGACCGAAGAGGCTGAGCGCATTGATCGAGAAGCCGAAGGCATACATGACGCCGAACGTGCCGATGATCGACACCGGGACCGCGATCAGCGGAATGATCGAGGCGCGCCAGGTCTGCAGGAAGAGAATGACGACGAGCACGACCAGCGCCACGGCTTCGAGCAGCGTGTCAACGACCTTTTCGATCGAGGCGCGGACGAACTTGGTGGTGTCGTAGACGATCTCGTATTTCACGCCTTCGGGCATGGCGAGCTGCAGCTCGTTCATGGTCTTGACCACCTCGTCGGAGATGGCGATGGCATTGGAACCCGGCGCCTGGAACACCGGGATCGCCACCGCCGCCTTGCCGTCGAGCAGCGAGCGCAGCGAATAGTCGGCAGCGCCGAGCTCGACACGGGCGACGTCGCGCAGGCGGGTGATGGCGCCGCCGGTGCCGCTCTTGACGATGATGTTGCCGAATTCCTCAGGCGTCTGCAGGCGGCCCTGGGCATTGACGTTCAATTGCACGTCGACGCCGGGCAGGCTGGGCGACGCGCCGATAATGCCGGCTGCGGCCTGGACATTCTGCTGGCGGATGGCGTTGGTGATGTCGCTCGCCGCAAGGCCATGTTCGGCGGCCTTCTGCGGATCGATCCAGATGCGCATCGAATAATCGCCCGAACCGAAGATCTGCACCTGGCCGACACCCGGGATGCTGGCCAGCCGGTCCTTGATGTTGAGCACGCCGTAATTGCGCAGATAGGTGATGTCGTAGCGATTGTCGGGCGAGGTGAGGTTGACGACCATCATCAGGTCCGGCGAGCTCTTGACCGTGGTGACGCCGATATTCTTGACCTCGTCGGGCAGGCGCGGCTCGGCCTGCGCGACGCGGTTCTGCACCAGCTGCTGCGCCTGGTCGGGGTCGGTGCCGAGCTTGAAGGTGACGGTCAGCGTCATGACGCCATCCGACGTCGCCTGGCTGGACATATAGAGCATGCCCTCGACGCCGTTGATCTGCTCTTCGAGCGGGGTGGCGACGGTCTCGGCAATGACCTTCGGATTGGCGCCGGGATAGGTGGCACGCACGACGATCGAGGGCGGCACGACTTCGGGATATTCCGAGATCGGCAGCGATCTGAGACCGATCAGGCCGGCGACGAGGATGAGGACCGATAGAACCCCGGCAAACACCGGGCGGTCGACGAAGAATCTGGAGATGTTCATTTCAAAGCCCTCTCCGGGGTGAAATTGGGTGTAGGGACCCGCGCCGGCGGTGGGAGGGCCGCTGGTGGGGTCGTTATTGGTAAGGCTTCATCTTCTCCTCCATTGGGGAGAAGCTTCCCGCCCTTCGATGAACTCAGAAGGCTGATGAGAGGTAATGCGGCGGCGATTCACCCCTCACCAACTTCGGCCAGGGGTTCGCAAGTGCTCACCCGGCCTTCGTATCCTCTCCCGCAAGGGGCGAGGAAAACCCGCTGCACCGTTGTGCCCCAAGCGCGGCGGGCGTTCGTGGCACCCTGCCTCTCCCCTTGTGGGAGAGGATAGCAAGCCAGCGCGAGACCAAAGGTTGAGTGCTTGGGCGCGCTTGGTGAGGGGTAATGCGACGGGGCTTTCACCCCTCACCAACTTCGGCCAAGGGTTCGTTGCACTCACCCGGCCTGCGTATCCTCTCCCACAAGGGGAGAGGAAAACCCGCGGCCTTACTTCGCTGCCGCGACCTTCTCTTCCTGCTGCGGCGCCACGACCACGCCGGGCCTCACCCGCTGCAACCCGTTGACCACAATCCTATCGCCCGCCTTCAGCCCGCTTTCGATCACGCGCAGACCCTCGGCATTGGCGCCGAGCTCCACCGGGCGATACGCGACCTTGTTGTCAGCGCCGACGACGAAGACGAATTTCTTGTCCTGGTCGGTGCCGATGGCCCGTTCGCTGACGAGGATCTTCATCTCCGCCTTGGGCTGGCCCATGCGCACCTTGACGAACTGGCCCGGGATCAGCCGGCCGCCGGGATTGTCGAACACGGCGCGTACGGCGATGGTGCCGCTGGCCGCATCCACCTGGTTGTCGATCAATTGCAGCTTGCCCTTGATCGGCGTGTCATTGTCGGCGAGCGTGCCGATCTCGACCGGAATCTGTTCGATATCCGGCGTGGCGGTGGTGGAGCGTGGCAGTTCGGCCAGCGCCTTGGTCACCACTTCCTCGCTGGCGTCGAAGCCGGCATAGATCGGATCGACCGAGACCAGCGTCGTCAGCGCCGGCGAAGCCGAGCCGGCGGCAACCAGGTTGCCGAGCGTGATTTCCACCTTGCCGACGCGACCGGCGACCGGCGCCCGCACCTTGGTGTAGCTGAGGTCGAGCGTGACGGTCTGCAAGGCGGCCTCGGCGGTGCGCAGGCCGGCTTCGGCCTCCGTCAGAGCGTTCTGCCGCTGGTCCATGTCGGCCTGCGAAATTGCCTTGTTTTCCACCAGCTTGCGGCCGCGATCGACCTGCAGCTGGGCGAAGCTGGCATGCGCCCTGGCCGAGGCGACCTGGCCTTCGGCTTGCGCCACGGCCGCTTCATAGGGGGCGGGATCGATGGTGAACAGGAGGTCGCCGGCCTTGACCAGCGCGCCTTCGCGGAAATTCACCGACTGGATGGCGCCGGCGACGCGCGAGCGGATCTGCACGCGGTCGACGGCCTCCAGGCGGCCGGAAAATTCCTGCCAGGCGGTGACGCTGCGGCTGGTCACCGTTGCCACCGCCACCGGAATTGCCGGCGGTTGTGCCGGCGCCTCGGAGGCGGTGGCGGCTGTGCCCATCGGCAATTCCAGAAATAGGGCTGCGGCACCAAAAGACGCAGCCAGTCCCAGGCCGGCGCCCACCAGGGCCCAGCGTTTCGCTATCGATGTCATTGTCTCTCTCCTTGCGGCCAACCCTGAAACCACGGGTGGTCCGCGAATTTCATTTCAAAATACTAACCGGACCGGTCCGAACCGATCTCCCGGACGAAGTCGCCGAACTCCTTGCGAATAATGTCTTGCCACGCGGCGGCGTGGTTGGATGTCCCGCCATAAATCGAGGGCCAACCTGTCCCGGCGGGGAGGACATGCTGGCGAACCTTGTTGCCGGCCTGCTCAAGCCGTTCTGCATAGCCCGTTGCTTCATCGCGCAACGGATCGTCATTTGCTGTCAGCATCAATGTCGGCGCCAGGCCGCTTACGCGCGAACACATGCACGGCGCCGCATAGGGATGGCAGACGCCGGCGCTGAGATAATGGCTCCAGCCGTCGGTCCAGCGCTCGCGCATGCCGATGGCGTCGGCCTCGCGCATCGAGGCGGAACTCATGAACGGGTCGAGCAGCGGCGACATCAGCACCTGGCCGTCGAGCTCTCTAGCGAAGTAATCGCGTGCCTTGAGCGCCACAGCCGCCGCGACATTGCCGCCGGCCTCCTGGCCGCCGACCAGGAGCAGCGACTTGCGGTCGCCGAGGCCGGCGCGCTTCTTGGCGAAATAGGAAAAGATCGAGAAGCCGACTTCCAGCGATTTCGGAAAGACGCTGCCGAGCGGCGCATTATAATCGGGAACCACGACGATGGCGCCTACGCTCGCCAGGGTCTCGGCGATGGGGCAATCGGTCAGCCCCTTGTCGACAAAGGCGCTGCCGCCGAAGAACAACACGATCGGTGGACCCTTGCCATATTCGGCGCCCTGATAGACGCGTGCCGACACGGGGCCGACGGCCACCTTGTCCAGCATCATGTCCTTCACCTCGACCGGCATTGTCCTGATATCCATGTCCGAAAATTAGCACATCTTGGGCGCGGCATGCCCAGGATTTGCATAAAGACATATGGTTGTTCACATTGGAGAACAAGTCGGCTATAACTGACAACACTATTCAGGATTTCGAACAATGTCGCATTGCAGCAGACGAGGTGACCTCCGATGGACCAGCTTTCGGCCATGCGCGCCTTCATCCGCGTCGTCGAGACCGGCAATTTTACCCGTGCCGCCGAGGCGCTGGCCATGCCCAAGGCGACGGTGACCAATCTCATCCAGGGGCTGGAGGCGCATCTGAGCACCCAGCTGCTCAATCGTACCACGCGGCGGGTGGTGGTCACCACCGACGGCGCGCTCTATTACGAGCGGGCCGCCCGTATCGTTTCCGAAGTCGAGGAGCTCGACGGCACGCTGACCAATTCGACCGCCAGCCCCAGCGGGCGGCTGCGCGTCGAAATGGCGGGCGCTTTCGCCGACTGGGTCGTGATCCCGGCACTCTGCGATTTCTGCAAGAAATTCCCCGACATCCATATCGATCTCGGCGTCGGCGACCGGACCGTCGATTATCTCACTGAGAATGTCGATTGCGCGTTGCGCGGCGGCCCGCCGGGCGACCAGTCGCTGATCGCGCGGCGGGTGTCCGAAGTTGGGCTGATCACCTGTGCGTCCCCCCTCTATATCGAGAAATTCGGCATGCCGAAGTCGCCTGAGGAGCTGGAAACGAAGCATTATTGCGTCAATTATTTTCGCGCCCAGGGCAACCGGACAATGCCGTTCGAATTCATGCGGGACGGCGAGACGATCGCGGTGACCGGCCGCTACATCCTCTCTGTCAACGACGCCCGCAGCTATGTGACGGCGGCCTTGTCCAGCCTCGGCGTCGCGCAATTGCCGCGCTTCATGGTTCCCGACGAGCTCGCCCAGGGCAGGCTGGTGCCGGTGCTGACCGAGTGGAACACCGAGCCGATCCCACTCTACGTCGTCTACCCCTCCAACCGGCACATGAGCAACAAGGTCCGGGTGTTCGTCGACTGGCTGGTGAAGTTGCTGGCGGATCGGCGATTGAACGAGGTGTGAGGGGGGCGGCGCCCGCGGGCAGAGCGCCGATGGCGATCAACCCGGGATCGAAAGCAGGGCGACTGCCACGAGCGCGCCAAATGCCTTGTAAATCCATGTGATCGGTTTGCGCACCTTCCGGTTATGGGATGCGATATAGTAGGTATAGTAGAAGCCCGGAGAGTCCGTGTGAACGAGATTCTCGAACTTCGTAGCCGGAACGTTGCAATGGTATTTGTGCCGGCCAGACCGGAACCAGACGTGAAGTGTGCGCGTGCTCTGGTTATATTGCACACTTTCGATCAGACGTGACGTCAGCGGAATTCTGGTCATTCGAGCCTCGCATTGGCTCCTCCCGGCGCCATACTGACGTGGCGTGCGGAAAAGTCAAACATCGCTGCTCGGCTTTGGGACGATTTTCACAAGTTGCCGTTCCGCGCCGTCCCCTGTCCGTTGTGGACGCGCGGCGATCTGTCGAGCCGAGTCCCGGCCATGCATTCTCTGGGCAGAGGGCTTTGCGTCATGGGCGAATTGGATGTCTCACCGTGGACCTGATCTGTGGCGAGTGCCCATCTCCGCCGGTTGGTGTCGCCGACCGCAACTGACTCGCCGCGGCACAACAATCTAACGCCAGGCTAAACGGCGAAATCGTTTTTCCCAGGATGTCACTCATCGCGGAACAGTTGGCTAAATTATAATACATAAAAAATATATATTAACTGTATTAAGCCGATGCCGCCGCCTAGGCTCAGGGGCATCTTCACAGACTGTCCTGGAGCCGAAATGACCCGACATATCCGTTTCAACGCCTTCGACATGAATTGCGTCGGCCACCAGTCTCCCGGCCTCTGGGCGCATCCCGGCGACAAGTCGTGGAAGTACAAGGATCTGGATTACTGGCAGGATCTCGCCCGGACGCTGGAGCGTGGCATTTTCGACGGCATCTTCATTGCCGACGTGATCGGCTATTACGACGTCTACAAGGGCTCGAACTACCACGCGATCGAGCAGGCGGCGCAGATCCCGGTCAACGATCCGCTGCAGCTCGCAGCCCCGATCGCGCTGGCGACCGAACATCTCGGCATCGGCATCACCGCGTCGACGTCGTTCGAGCACCCCTATACGTTTGCCCGCCGCATCGCCACCGCCGACCATCACAGCAAGGGCAGGGTGGGGTGGAACATCGTCACCTCCTATCTCGAAAGCGGGGCCAAGAATGTCGGGCAGCTGGGGCTGCAGCGGCATGACAATCGCTACGAGATCGCCAACGAATATGTCGAGGTCCTCTACAAGCTGCTCGAAGGCAGCTGGGAGGAGGGGGCGGTGGTGCGCGACGGCAAGAAGCACATCTTCACCGACCCGTCCAAGGTTCATGAGATCGGCCACAAGGGCAAATATTTCGACGTGCCGGGCTATGGCCTGACCGAGCCGTCGCCGCAGCGCACGCCCGTGCTTTACCAGGCAGGCGCGTCGGGGCCGGGCAAGGCGTTTGCCGCCGAACATGCCGAATGCGTCTTCGTCGCAGCGCCCACGAAGTCCGTGCTCAAAGCCTATGTTGCCGAAATCCGCGAGCGTGCGGCCCGCGCCGGCCGCGATCCCAAGAAGATCTATATCTACACGCTGGTCACCCTGATCACCGACGAGACCGAAGCCAAGGCCAAAGCGAAATTCGAGGATTATCGGAAATACGTTTCCTATGACGGGTCGCTGGTGTTCATGTCGGGCTGGAGCGGCATCGATTTCGGCCAATATGCGTCGACCGATCTGGTCAGGAAGGTCGAGACCAATGCCATCCAGTCGGTGGTCGAGCATCTGGCCGGCGGCGACAAGGCCTGGACGATCGACGAGTTGGCGCAGTTCGGCGGCATTGGCGGGCTGGGTCCGGTGTTTGTCGGCTCCTATAGCCAGATTGCCGATACGCTGCAGGAATGGGTGGCCGACACCGATGTTGATGGCTTCAACATCGCCTATGCGGTGACACCGGACAGTTTCGAGGATGTCGTCGGCTATATCGTGCCGGAACTGCAGCGCCGCGGCGCCTATCCCACCGCCTACAAGGCCGGCACCTTGCGCGAAAAACTATTCGGCGACGGCCCGTATCTGCCCAAGAACCACCCGGCAGACCGCTATCGCGACATTGAGGCCGTCAAGCGCGGCGAGGCTGCCGCGCGCCAGCCGCAGCTGAAATCGGTGAGCGGCTGACATGGCCGAACTGCTCGAACTCCACGATGTGTCGCTGTCCTTCCGCGGCGTCAGCGCGCTCAATGCGCTGAGCTTCAAGGTCGGCAAGGGCGAGATCTGCGCCCTGATCGGCCCCAACGGCGCCGGCAAGAGCTCGCTGCTCAATGTCATCAACGGCGTCTACCGGGCCCAGTCCGGCGACGTGGTCTTCGACGGCAACCGCTTCGAGGCGATCCATCCGAAGAAGGCGGCGCATCTCGGCATCGGCCGGACCTTCCAGCACAGCGCCTTGTTCAAGCGGCTCTCCGTCCGCGACAATGTGCTGGCCGGCCTTGCCCGCCACGGGCGCACCGGCTTTATCGAGAACATCTTCCGCATCGGCCGCGATGGCGAGGAGCGCCGCTCCTTCCTGGCTCGAGCCGACAATATCATCGCCTTTCTCGGCCTGAAGGCGCATCGCGACAGGATCGTCTCGACGCTGCCCTATGGCATCCAGAAGCGCGTCGATCTCGCCCGCGCACTGGTCGCCGAACCAAAACTTCTCCTCCTCGACGAGCCGATGGCCGGCATGAACCAGGAGGAGAAGGAGGACATGAGCCGCATCATCGCCGAGGTCAACCGCACCTTCGGCACCACCGTGGTGCTGATCGAGCACGATGTCGGCATCGTCCTGGGTCTCGCCCACCATGTCGTCGTGCTCGATTACGGCCGCAAGGTCGCCGACGGCGCGCCGGAGGACGTGCGCAACAATCCCGATGTCATCGCCGCCTATCTCGGCACGGTCCACTAGGAGGCATGCACAGATGTCCTATTTCATCGAAACCCTTGTTGCCGGGCTGTTTGCGGGCGTCATGTATTCGCTCGTCGCGATCGGCTTCGTGCTGATCTACAAGGCGTCGGGCGTGTTCAATTTCGCCCAGGGCTCGATGCTGTTGTTTTCGGCGCTGACCTTCGTCACCCTGACCGAAAAGGGCATACCCTTCGCCCTGGCCTTCCTGATCACGGCGGCGCTGATGGTGCTGCTTGCCATTCTCATCGAATGGCTGGTGCTGCGGCCGCTGCGCAACCGCGATCCGCTCACCCTGTTCATGGCCACTCTGGGGCTGAGCTTCGTCATCGAAGGCTTTGCCCAGCTGATCATGGGCATGGATGTGCATATGCTCGATCTCGGCATTCCCGATATCGGCGTGGATGTCGGCGGCATTCTGGTCAGCCAGTTCGACATCGTCGCCTCGGCGATCGCGATCAGCCTGGTGGTGGTGCTGGCAATCGTCTTCAACAAGACGCGCATGGGCATATCGCTGCGCGCCGTGGCCGACGACACGCTCGCGGCGCAATCGATCGGCATCCGCCTGCCGGTGATCTGGCGCGTGGTCTGGAGCGTCGCCGGCATCGTGGCGCTGGTGGCGGGCCTCGTCTGGGGTGCCAGGCAAGGCGTGCAATATTCACTGTCGCTGGTGACGCTGAAGGCGCTGCCGGTGCTGATCATCGGCGGCTTCTCGTCGATCCCCGGCGCGATCGTCGGCGGGCTCTTGGTCGGCGCCACCGAGGCGCTGGCCGACATCTATATCGGACCGCTGGTCAATGGTTCGGTCTCCACCTGGTTCGCCTATATCCTCGCCGTCGCCTTCCTCCTCATCCGTCCCGCCGGCCTGTTCGGCGACCGCGAAATCGAAAGGGTCTGACCCATGGCCACGCTTCAGGAACCCGCTCTGTCGCAACCGATCCCGGCCGGCTTTCCGGTGCTCAAAAGTCTGGTGGCCGTCGGCGGCCTGATCACCGCCTTCGGCATCGTGCCGGCCGTGGCCGGCGATTACTGGCTCAGTTCGATCATCATCCCGACGGTGATCCTGGGCCTGGCCGGCATCGCGCTCAACCTGCTGCAAGGCTATGCCGGGCTGGTGTCGCTCGGCTCGGCGGCCTTCATGTCGATCGGCGCGTTTTCGACCTATAATCTGCTGCTGCGCGCGCCCGGCCTGCCGCTTCCGGTGGTGCTGATCCTTTCGGGGCTGATCACGGCGGCGGCCGGCGTGTTCTTCGGCCTGCCGTCGCTGCGGATCAAGGGCTTTTATCTCGGCGCCTCGACGCTGGGCGCGCAGTTTTTCTTCGAATGGCTGTTCACCAATTTCAGCTGGTTTTCCAATGACAGCCAGTCGCTGACGATTTCGGCGCCGCGGCTGGAATTCCTCGGCCACGACCTGCAATCCGCCATTGGCCGCTATCTGCTGGTCGCCACGGTGACGGTGCTGCTGATCGCGCTCGCTTTTGCCGTGGTCAAGAGCCGACTTGGGCGTGAATGGATGGCGATCCGCGACATGGACACCGCCGCCTCAGTGATCGGCATCGACGTTGCCAGGCGCAAGCTGCAAGCCTTCGGCATCAGCTCCTTCTTCCTCGGCATTGCCGGGGCGCTCTGGGCCTTTGCCTATCTCGGCACGTCGGATGCGCATGCCTTCAATCTCGACAAGTCCTTCCAGGTGCTGTTCATCGTGCTGATCGGCGGCGTCGCCACCATATTCGGCAATTTCCTCGGTGCCGCCTTCATCGTGTTGACGCCGATCCTGCTCGACCGGCTGTCGCTGGTCGTCGACCTCTCGATCCTGGGCGACCAAGGCGCGCTCGCCAACCTGCAGCACATCATCTTCGGCTCCATTATCATCCTGATCCTGATCAAGGAGCCGGATGGCCTGGCGAGCCTGATGCGCAAGACGTTTGGCGCGCTCAGCTCCGGCAGATAGCGCGCCTGTCCTTTCGAGCGGAACACACCGACGCCGGATCGTCCGCTCATCCTCCCAAGCATCCGGCGTCAATCTCAATCCCACAGGGGGTAAACATGTCCATGCTTAGAAAGACCCTGGCGCTTGCGGCTTCCGCCGTCATCGCCGCAACGCTGGCCGGTGCTTCGGCGCATGCCGAGGACGGCAAGGGCAAGCAGCTCTATCCGCTCTTCACCTATCGTACCGGACCCTACGCCCCGTCGTTCATCCCGTTCGGCGCCGGCAATATCGACTATCTGCGCTATGTCAACGAGGTCGAGGGCGGCGTCGACGGGGTCAAGATCCAGGTCAAGGAATGCGAGACCGCCTATGAGATCGAGCGCGGCATCGAATGCTACGAGCGCTACAAAAACGGCTATGACGGTGCGCTCACGGCAGCAATCTATCCACATTCGAGCGGCCTCGACGTGGCGCTGACCGACAAGGCGCGCATCGACAAGATCCCGATCGTCAGCCCCGGCGGCGGCCAGAACATCGCCACCGACGGCCGCGTCTTCCCCTATCAGTTCCCGCTGGTGTTCGACTATTGGAGCGAAGCGCAGATCATCGTCGATTATATCGCCCAGCAGGCTGGCGGCTATGACAAGCTCAAGGGCGTGAAGATCGTAACCCTCTATCACGATTCCGGCTATGGCCGCGACACGATCGAGCCGATGGGCATCCTGTCGAAGAAATACGGTTTTGAGGATATCCAGATCCCCGTGCCGCATCCGGGCGAGCAGCAGCAGACGCAATGGCAGCAGATCCGCCGCGCCAATGCCGACTGGGTGTTCCTGCGCGGCTGGGGCGTGATGACGCCGGTGGCGATCAAGACCGCCGCCCGCGTCGGCTTCCCCGCCAATCATATCATCGGCGATATCTGGTCGGGTTCGGAAGACGATGCGCGTCCGGCAGGCGCCGTCGCCAAGGGCTATCTCGCCGTCTCCGTCTTCCCGCCGGGCACCGATTACGGCATTATCGGCAAGCTCAAGCAGAACATTCTCGACAAGGGCGAGTCCGATCTCAAGGACAATGCCAAGTTCGGCACGGTCTACTACAATTACGGCGTCATCGAAGCTATCACCTTCGTCGAGGCGCTGCGCACCGGCCACAAGAAATTCGGCAACCGGCCGCTGACCGCCGCCGAGGGCCAGTGGGCGCTCGAGAACCTCAATATCGACGACAAGCGTCTCGACGAACTCGGCGCCAAGGGCCTGATCAGCCCGCTCAAGACGACCATCGACAACCACAAGGGCGAGACGATCGCCGCCAAGATCATCCAGTGGAACGGCCAGTCCTGGGACACCAGGACCGACTGGATCAAGGCGGACCCGACGCTGTTTGCCGATGTGCTGAAGGCCAAGGCCACGGCCTATGCCAAGGAAAAGGGCATCGTGCCGCGCGAAGCCCAGAACTGAGCCTCTGATATCAGGCGGACAGGATCATCTCATGAGCAATCAGGCAGGCGGCTTTCTCGAAATCCGCAATATGGAAGCGCTCTATGGTCAGGCGATCCTGGCCGTGCGGGACGTCTCGCTCACGGTCGGGGAGGGCAAGATCGTCGCCCTTCTCGGCGCCAACGGCGCGGGCAAGACAACGACGCTCAAGGCCGTCTCCAACCTGCTCGGCCCCGAGCGCGGCAAGGTCAGCCATGGCGAGATCTATTGGCAGGGCGAGCAGATCAATTCGCTCTCCGCCGCCCGCCTCGTCGCCAAAGGCGTGGTGCAGGTGCTCGAAGGCCGCCACTGCTTTCCGCAACTGACCGTCGAGGAGAACATCCTCGCCGGCGGCTTCGTCCGCAAGCCCTCGCGCGCCGAGCTGCAGGCGGGCCTCGAACAGGTCTATGCGTGGTTTCCTCGGCTCAAGGAGAAGCGAAAGGTCAGGACCGGGCTCACCTCCGGCGGCGAACAGCAGATGGTCGCCATCGGCCGGGCGCTGATGACCAGGCCCAAGCTCGTCCTGCTCGACGAACCCTCGATGGGCCTCGCCCCGATCATCGTACAGGAAATCTTCGAGATCATCCGCACGCTCAACAGCCAATCCGGCGTCAGCTTCCTGCTCGCCGAGCAGAACGTCAACCTGGCGCTGAGATATGCCGACTACGGCTACATTCTGGAGACAGGGCGGGTGGCGGCCTATGGCACGGCGGAAGAATTGCTGGCGCGGCAGGATGTGCATGATTTTTATCTGGGGGCGAAGGTGGCGGCGGCCGGGTGAGTGCCGCGAGAGGCGGATGGCAGTTGCGTATGACGCAGGAACGCCTCCCCCAACTTACAGGGTCGAGCCACCGGTCTCGACCCGTCCTTCGGCTTCCCATAAGAAGACTAATCCGTCCGGATCGCCTCGGCCCAATCGAGGCAGGGAGAGTGCCGCAAGTCTTCTCCCCCCTTGTGGGGGAGATGGCCGGCAGGCCAGAGAGGGTCTTCGCGTCATATGCAACGCCCGGCTTTGTGCGCAGCGGCTTTTGACAGCAGATTAAGACGGCACCGTCTCGCCGGCATATCCCTTCAGAAGATGCCTCACATGCCGCTCGATCTCGGTAAAAACATAGTCAGCGCCGTCCAGAACCTGTAAATTGTCGAAGCGCAGAACCGTAAAACCCTGTCGCTTCAGGAATGCATCGCGCGCCTCATCATGCATCCTTCCCGCAAGCGTCTCGTGGCTGTCGCCATCGACTTCGATGACCACTTTGGCGGATAACCAGGCGAAATCTGCGATATATGGTCCGATCGGTGTCTCGCGCCGAAACCGGGCGCCATAAGGGAGCAGGTCGCGCAACATATCCCACATCGCCTGCTCGGCTTTGGTCAACTCACGGCGAAGAGCTTTCGCATTCTTTCTCGTCTTGGATCCGATGTTTGAATGCGGCATCTTTGTCTACTGCTCTCATTGCAAAGCCCAGATCGCGCCTCTTGTCTCGACCTGTCCTTCGGATACCACAAGGGGGAGGGTTGGCGCATTTGGAAAAAGACCCTCTCTGGCCTGCCGGCCATCTCCCCCACAAGGGGGGAGAAGACTCGCGGAACTCGCTCGCCCAAATCGAAGCTTCGGCGGTGCTCTACGCCTCACCAACTTCGGCCAAGGGTTCGCTGCCGCTCACCCGGCCTTCGTACCCTTTCCCAGAAGCGGGAGGGGCTTAACCCAACCGCAGTCTCGCAGCCCAAATTGAGGCAAGGAGCGTGCCGCGAGTCTTCTCCCCCCTTGTGGGGGAGATGGCCGGCAGGCCAGAGAGGGTCTTTCTTAATTATCCGATACCTCGCCTTCGTGGGTCGGGCAAATGCGATAGCCCTGTCACCGACCTCACGCCGTCTTCAACTCCTCTATCCCCAGTTCCCGCTTCATCGCATCCCTGATCAGATATTTCTGGATCTTGCCCGTCACCGTCATCGGAAAGCTCTCAACGAAACGGACATAGCGCGGCACCTTGTAGTGGGCGATCCTGCCCTTGCAATAGTCGATGATCTCGGCTTCCGTTGGCTGTTCGCCATCCTGGGCGATGATCCAGGCGCACAATTCCTCGCCGAGCCGCGCGTCGGGAATGCCGACGACCTGGACGTCTCGGACCTTGGGATGGGCGTAGAGGAATTCCTCGATCTCGCGCGGATAGATGTTTTCGCCGCCGCGGATGACCATGTCCTTGATGCGGCCGACGATGTTGCCGTAGCCGTCGGCGTCGATGGTGGCGACATCGCCGGTATGCATCCAGCCTTCCGGATCGACGGCTTCCGCCGTCTTTTCGGGATCGTCCCAATAGCCTTTCATGACAGAATAGCCGCGGGTGCAGAGTTCGCCGGCGGTGCCGCGGGGGAGCGTCTGGCCATCCTCGCCGACGATCTTGACCTCGCAATGCGGCTGGACGCGGCCGACTGTCGAGACGCGATGTTCGAGCGTGTCGTCCGTGCCGCTCTGGAACGACACCGGCGATGTCTCGGTCATGCCATAGGCGATCGTCACCTCGTTCATACCGAGCATGCTGATCACCTTCTTCATCACCTCGACCGGGCAGGGGCTGCCCGCCATGATGCCGGTGCGCAGGTTCGGATACTGGTATTTCGGCCGGTCGGGATGGTCGAGCATGGCGATGAACATGGTCGGCACACCATAGATGCCGACGCAGCCCTCGTCTGCCGCGGTTTTCAGCACGGCGGCGGGGTCGAAGGAGGCCGAGGCATAGACGATGGTGGCGGCGTGGGTGAGGCAGCCGAGATTGCCCATCACCATGCCGAAACAATGATAGAGCGGCACAGGGATGCAGAGCCGTTCGCCGGGCCGGAGCTTGATCGCTTCGCCGACGAAGAAGCCGTTGTTGAGGATGTTGCGATGGGTGAGCGTGGCGCCTTTCGGCGCGCCTGTCGTTCCTGAGGTGAACTGGATATTGATCGGATCATTGGCGTCGAGCGTCTCGCCGAGCGACTGCAGGGTTTCGAGCTCGCCTTTCGACGGCGGCGCCAGGAGATCGTCGAAATTCAGCATGCCGGGGGTTTTGTCAGTGCCCAGCCGGATCACCCAGCGCAGCGACGGCAGATTGTGGGCGTCCAGCCCGCCGGGCGTGCTCTGCGCCAGTTCGACGGCCAGCTCGTTGAGCATGGCGATATAGTCGCTGCTCTTGAACGACGGCGAGAGGATCAGCGCCCGGCAGCCGACCTTGTTGATCGCATATTTCAGCTCCCAGGTGCGGTAGGCCGGATTGATATTGACCACGATGACGCCGAGCTTGGCGGTGGCGAATTGGGTCAGCGCCCATTCGGCGGTGTTGAGCGCCCAGATGCCGAGCCGGTCGCCCTTGCGCAGGCCGAGACGGCGGAGCGATACCGCCAGCGCATCGACCTTCTCGCGAAGCCCGGCATAGGTCAGGCGGATATCCTGATGCGCCGAGATCAGCGCATCGACGTCAGGGTGTCGTGCGCAGGTGGCATCGAAAAACTGCCCGATCGTCGCCTCGATCAGCGGGTGGGCTATGTCGCCCTTCACATGCGCCAGATCCGTCATGCCAGCCTCTCCCATGGGCCTACAAAGGCGGGCGTGCCGGTCAGCGGCTTAGAACCGCCCCGGCGCCTCGCTTCCCCGCCGGAGCTCCTCATCTCCGGTCGGATCGGCCTTTGCCTCAAATGCTTACGCCTTCACCCGAAGGACGGCAACGATTTGATGCGGTTTGGGGCGCAACGGCGTTTGCGTTGGCTCGGCCCGGAGCGCCAGGCTGGCTTATGGGATTGCGATATGAGGGTAGCTTGAAGCCATTTCAGAATTTCACGCGCCGAGGCCTGCCGCTCAAGATTGGTGGTGTCGAGATGAAATTTGCTGGGATGCTGCGCGTCGAATGGAGGAAAATCGACGTTCACCCGCGCGGCTTCGGCGTCGGTCTCTTTCAACATCAGACGGCGCTCAGGAGACAAAACGCGCGCTGCGAGATTTCGGCAGAACAGGTCAATTACGCGACGAGCAGGCGTCTTGACCTGCCCTTCTTTTCAGCTCGTCTCGGAAGATTTCGCGTGCCTCTTTGAGCCTCGATTTTCCGAGCAGCTTCACGAACCGCGTGACCGTCGCCTTCGGGACATTTGCTTGGGCGGCAATAGCGGCGGTGTGTTCGAAGGCGAGGAGTTCAGGCCGGGCCAAACATGCCGCTGCAAGCTTTTCCACTTGCGGCGGGAATGTGAGCTCACGCCTGAGGATGCGCTCCCGGAGATCGCTGAAAGCCATCTCTTGCGTTGTGCTGTCGTCCGGCGCGGCCACGGCGTGTCTCGACCGGTGGGATTAAAGGATGCTGGCCAGGCTGACTGACTCACCTGACTTTGCCGACCGCGTTGCCGCCTCGGCGACCGCGAGCGCATTGACGCCGTCGGCAAGCGTCACCGGCAGGGCCGATCCTGCATTCACAGCCTCGACAAACGCCGCCCATTCGGCCGAATAGGCGCGCATATACCGCTCGAGGAAGAAGAACTCGGGCTTGGCGCCGACCACGCCGGCCTTCGTGGCCTTCGAAACCGTGTTTTCCAGCACGTTGCCGGCCGACAGCAGTCCTTCCGAACCGAGCAATTCCACCCGCTGGTCGTAGCCGTAGACGGCGCGGCGGCTGTTCTTGATCACCGCGATCCGCCCATCGCCGAATTGGAGTGTGACGACGGCAGTGTCGACATCGCCAGCGGCACCGATCTCGAGGTCGACGATAGAGGTGCCGACGGCCGTCACCTTTTCCGGCAGGCCCCCCATGATCCAGCAGGCCATGTCGAAATCGTGGATCATCATGTCGCGGAAGAGACCGCCCGAGACCTTGACATAGGACACCGGCGGCGGCGCCGGATCGAACGAGGTCACCGACAGAAGTTCGCTTCTGCCGATTTCGCCGCGGTCGGCGGCGGCCTTCAGTGCTGCGAAGTTCGGATCGAAGCGGCGGTTGAAGCCGATCATCACGGGACGGCCGGTGGTAGCCGCCACCGCCTGGCAGGCGCGCGCCCGCTCAAGACTGAGATCCACCGGCTTTTCGCACAGCACGGCCTTGCCGGCTTTCGTTGCCGCTTCAATCAGGTCGGAATGGGTGTCGGTCGAGGTGGCGATGAGCACGGCGTCGATCGAGGGGTCGCTGATCACCTGATCGGTCGTCACCGCCTGAGCGCCGTATTGCGTGGCCAGCTTTTGTGCCGCTCTCATATTGACGTCCGACACGGCGACGAGGGCGCTGCCGGCATGAGAAGAGATCGCCTTAGCGTGCACGTTGCCGATGCGGCCGGCGCCGAGAAGACCTATTTTGAGCATGATGTCATTCCTTGATTGTCAGTTTGTGATGTGGCGCGTCAGAGCGTGAACGCCTGACGGAACCTCGATAGGGCGAGTTCGTCATCGGAGGACGGCCAGGCCTCCATGCCGATCACGCCGCGGTAACCCATCCCGGCAAGAGCCTTGGCGATTGCCGGATAATTGATCTCGCCGGTGCCGGGCTCCGTACGCCCGGGCACGTCGGCGACCTGGATTTCTCCGATGAAGGGCAAGGCCTGCCGGCAGAGCTCGATCAGGTTTCCTTCACCGATCTGGGCATGATAAAGGTCGAGATTGAGCTTCAGAGACGGTCGGTTGACCGACGCGACGAGTGCGATCGTGTCAGCCGCCTTGGCGAACGGCGTTTTGGAATGGTCGACGGCCTCGTTCAGATTTTCGAGCACGAAGGTGACGCCCTCCTTCTCGCCGAGATCGGCGATGCGATTTAAGGTGTCTCGTGCCTTGAGCCACATCGGCCCGGTCGTCACTTCGCTCTTGACCACGGGGAGCCCTTGCCCATCCAACCCGGTCCCATGCAGGTTCAGTCGGGGGCAATCGATCTCTTTGGCAACGGGTATCGACAGCTTCGCCGTTCGGATCAGTTCATCAGCGCCTTCATCATCGGCGAGCGTACCCGTGACGTAGCCCGTCATCGAAGAAAACGTCGCTCCGGATGCCGCCAAGGCCTTGATGTCATGCTTCGTCCAGTCCCAGATTTCAGCGACGAAACCGAGTTCTGTGATGCGTCTGAGCCGTTCAATGACGGGAAGCGAACGAAACACCATCTCCGCGCAAACGGCGAGCGTGAACGGTTCAGTCGGCGAGACTGCGTCTACCATTGACTATATTCCTCAGTTTTTGATCAGATTGTTCCACCGAGCTCTGCCGACAGAGCTTGCAATTCCTTGCCGCCCGCCATCAGATTCTGGAGCTCATCGATGGAGATGTCGCTCTTGCTGTAGGTTCCCAGCGTTTTGCCGCGGTTGAGAATGGTGAAGCGATTGCCCACGGCATAAGCGTGACGGACATTGTGGGTGATGAAGATCACGCCCAGCCCTTTCTGCTGCACCTGGTGAATGTATTTCAGCACCATGGAGGTCTGGGCCACGCCGAGAGCCGAGGTCGGCTCGTCGAGGATCAGGATTTTTGCACCGAAATAGACGGCGCGCGCTATGGCGACGCATTGGCGCTCGCCGCCGGAAAGCGTGCCGACGGCCTGGTTGGGGTCGCGGATGTCGATGCCGATCTTATGCATCTCATCGCGGGTGACGTCGTTGCAGTGCTTGAAGTCGATGTAACGGAACGGCGGTATGCCCCGGCGCGGCTCGCGACCCATGAAGAAGTTGCGCGTGATCGACATCAGCGGGATCATTGCGAGGTCTTGGTAGACGGTGGCAATGCCCGCATCGAGCGCATCGCGCGGGCTTGAAAATTGAACAGGCTTTCCGTCCACCAGGAATTCGCCGCCGGATGGGCGGACAACGCCGGATAGTGTTTTTATCAGGGTGGACTTGCCCGCACCATTGTCGCCGAGCAGGCAGAGAACCTCGCCGGCCGAGACTTTCATCGACACGCCCGCAAGAGCGATCACCGAGCCGTAATGCTTGACGATGTCCTTGACCTCGATGATCGGGCCAGCGGAATTTGCATTGCTATCGACCATGATCAGCGCTCCCCTGTCACTTTGCGACGGATAAAGTTGTTGAAGAGCACGGCGAGCAGCAGCATCGAACCGAGGAAGACCTGGAACCAATCGGAGTCGAATTGCGTATAGGTCAGGCCGATGGAAACGAGGCCGAAGATGATCGCACCGACGAACGCCCCGATCGCCGAGCCGTAGCCGCCGGTCAGCAGGCTGCCGCCGATCACGGCCGCGATGATCGCTTCGAATTCCTTCTGGAAACCACGGCGGGCATCGGTCGATCCGGCGTCGAGCACGGTGATGATCGCAACCAGCGCCGCAGCACATGCTGTCAGGGCGAACAATCCCGTCTTGACCCTGTCGACCGGAACGCCGGAATTGCGTGCGGCATTCGGATCGCCACCCACCGCAAAAATCCAGTTTCCGGTGCGGGTGCGAAGCAGGACCCAGGTCGCGACACCGGCAATCACGACGAACCAGACCACCGACACCGGGACGCCGCTGACTTTGGGAACACCGTTGTCGAACTTCTCGATGAGATTGTGTTGGGCGAGCCAGCCGAAGAGCGACTGGAAGGCCACCCCGGAAAAAATCTGCTTGAGAATCCCATCGCCAACCACGCCTTCTATGCCGCGCAATTGCGTCGAGCCGCCTGTCGCCCATTTGAGCCCGACAAGGGTCAGCCCGCGAAGGATGAACAGGAAGGCGAGGGTGACGATGAAGGACGGCAGCCGCGTGCGGATGACGATCTGCCCATTCACTGCTCCCATCACACCTGCAAACAGCAGGGTAAGAACGATCGCCACCCAAAGCGGCAGTTGGAAATTCACCAGCAGGACACCGAAAATAAGGCCGGCAAAGGCGATCATCGAGCCGATCGACAGATCGAATTCGCCGCCGATCATCAGTAGCGCCGCGGCTATCGCCAGAATTCCGAGCTGTGACGCCGGCGCCAGGATGGTCATCACGCCCGAGAGCGAGAACATCGACGCGTCAGCCGTAAAGGCGAAGAAGACGACAACGAGGATCAGGCCGGCGACGGCGCCGAGCTCAGGGCGGCGCATCAGCTGGGTCAGGAAGCCCACATTGCGGATGCGCTCGTCGCCCTTGGCAGTCGGAATGGATGGTTGTTGTTCTACAGGGGCCATAGTGCCTCTCTTGGCGCGCCAGGAAATATCGGCGGCCGTGTCCATGTCATACGAAGCGGCAAGCGGCCCGCCGGCAGCGGGCCGCCCGGTCACGCTCGGGAGGAAATCAACGGATGCCCTTGGCGGACAGATCTACCACCTGAGCCGCCTTGTCCTTGGTGATAAGGTTCGGACCGGAAGGCACGTTGCCGCCGGGAATCAGGCCATACTTGGCGTAATTCGCCAGGAACACGACCGGCAGATAACCCTGCAGGAACTGCTGCTGGTCGATAGCGAAGGCCGCGTCACCCGCCGCAACGGCTTTCAGGAAGCCGGCGGACAGGTCGAAGGTCGCGACATTGACCTTTCCGGTCTTGCCGACATCCTTGACCGCATCAAGCGAGGGCTCGCCGGCGGTGCTTGCGCCCAGCGCCATGATCGTATCGACATCGGCATTGGCGCTCAGCGCTGCCTTGACCTTGGCACGGACATCGGCGGGATCGTTGGAAACCGGCAGCACCTTCACCTTGCCGCCGAAGCCGTCTGCAAAACCCTTGCAGCGCAGGTCGAGCGCGACATTGCCGACTTCCTGGTTGACGCAAAGGCCGATCTTGCCGCCCATTTCCTTGAGCTTTTCGCCGGCTGCCTTACCGGCGCTGTATTCATCCTGGCCGACATGCAGGAGAGCACCGAGCTCCTTGGATACGTCCGATCCAGAATTGATCGAGATCACCGGAATGCCAGCGGCCACGGCCTTCTTGATCGACGGTCCAAGCGCCGAGGCGTCCGGGATCGAGACGATCAGCCCATCGGGTTTCTGGTTGACCGCAGCATCGATGAGCTGGCTCATGGCAACCATGTCGAAAGTCTCGGGCGCCCGATAATCGACCTGGACGCCGGTGTCCTTGGCGCCCGCGGCAACGCCGTTCTTGACCACCGACCAGAACGGATCGTTGGCCTGGCCGTGGGTTACTGCGATGATCTTAATGTCCTTGGCTTCCGCCAGGCTCATCCCGGAAAGAAGGCAGCCGACAACGGCCACGCCGACGGCGAGTTTCTTGAATACGGTCTTCATTTATTCCTCCAGCTGAGGGCGCATATCCTCCCGCGCCCAATGTTCAAACAGCGCGTCTCCCGACGTCGCTGAAGCTCCCGATTTTGCTCTCCGGTCATTTTGCTACCGGTAGCAAACACGTATAGGAATATCGAGGCGCGGAAATTTGTCAACCATTCATTTCAATTTCCGGTCAAACGGAATAGACGTTCCATGAATAGCTTCGGAGAAGACAATGGCGAAACGCGCGACCGCTCAGAATGTAGCCGACCTGGCAGGCGTGTCGAAATGGACCGTCATTCGGGCATTCACCCCTGGCGCTTCGATCACCGATATCAGTCGGCAGAAAGTGCTCGAAGCCGCAGACACGTTGAACTATCGGCCCAATTTATTGGCCAGGAGCCTCAACACCAATCTCACGCATCAAGTTGCGGTTCTCGTGGACGATTTCGAAAATCCGAGCAAACTCTCCTATCTCGGGAAACTCACCCATGAGCTACAAGCCAACGGGTTGCTGGCGTTGCTGATCAACATCAATGACCACAACGACCATGTCGACGCTTTGATCAACGCCGAACAGCGCCAGGTAGACGCAGTCATCCTTTTCGGCACGGCGTTTCGCAATGAGATGCTAAGAGACAAAAGGCTGCTCGGCGCTGCCCCAATGTTTGTTCTGGCGCGAGGCTCGCAGATCGAAGGGGTACCGGCGATCAATTGTGACACAGATCGGGCCATGACGGAGATTTGCGAGCATCTCTATGACAAGGGTTATAGAAAACCCGCCTTCCTCGCCGGTCCGCGCGTACTGTCGACGGCACTTGGCCGCAGACGCAAGTTCCGCGACTTCTGGCATGAAAAGGGCGTCGATCCGATTTCCGGAATGGTCGCGGATGCCTATAGCGATTGGTCAGGCGCCGAAGCGGTACGCGGCTTTTTCGCAGCCGGGGGAAATATTCCTTCGATCGACGTGTTGATGTGCGAAAACGATGCTTTGGCCTTCGGAGCGATGAGCGTCCTTCGCCAGGAACTCGGGATCAGGGTGCCTGAGGATGTCGCTGTCGTGGGCTTCGACAATACCGCATTCGCTGCGTCGCCCGCTTTCGACCTCACGTCTTACGATCAACCAATGACGCAAATGGCCGCCGCGGCGGTCGAAATGATCCTGGGTCGTCGACCCAAGGAGAGTGTGGACTTCCCGGGCCGACTGGTCATAAGAGGTTCGACCTGATTGACATCACGGATCACGATCACGACGTCCTTGCCAGCGCCTACCCCTTGATGGAAAATGGCAATGGTCTTGAAGGCGTGCGGATCCCTCGACCGAACCTTGCGTAGGTTAGGCGGCGGAGCGAAACTGCCAGCGCATCGACCTTCTCACGAAGCCCGGCATAGGTCATGCGGACATCCTGATGGACGGAGATCAGCGCATCGACGTCAGGATAGCGGGCGCAGGTGGCATCGAAAAATTGCCCGATCGTCGCCTCGATCAGCGGATGGGACGTGTCTCCCCTTCCATGCGCCAGATCCGTCATGCCAACCGTTCATGGGTCTGCAAAGCGATGTGCCGGGCACGGGCTTGCTACCGCTCTGCACCTCCATCCCGGCCGGAGCTCCTCATCTCCGGTCGGTTCGGCCTCTGCCAGATGCTTGCGCCTTCGCCTCCGCGACGGCAATCATTTGCTTCGTCTACGGCTTGATCAGCCCGCCGAAATAGTCGAGCGCGTAGGCCTTCTGGCGGTCGACGAGGATGGCCTCGTGGCCATGGAAATGCGCCGCATCGCCCTCGCTACGATCGACATATGTTCCATGTTCGCCGGTCCATTCGAAACCGCCGAGAAAGCGTCCCTGCCTGTACATAGCAGACAGGGCTGCCTTGATGGTCGCGCCCGCGCGCTCGGCGTCGATCAGTTCCGGAAGCCGGATAGTGCCGTAATAATTCATCGCCCATATGGGCTCGCCGCGAAACCAGAGCACCTCCTGGCCGGCGAAATCGGTGCCGCCGAAATAGCTGTCGAGGTAGCTCCATTCCCCTTCCGACCATGTGAGGTCATGGGAACGGCGCCGGCTCGCGCTCACCGGTGTGCCGCCGCCGACATAAGTGGCAGCCTTGGCCCTGACGATGATGGAATTGAGTTCATCGGTCTGCATCGAAATTCCCCTTAGAAGTCGAACAAATAGGGAACGTATGCGGAGCGAAGTCAAGCCGGAATTTGCCGTAAGCCGAGACGGCATGTTCGCCGTGATAAGGCAGGATTGCCGCCGTCGTCGAGAGCGTGACATATTGTTTGTAAAATATATAAAAAAGATAGAAAATATGTTCTTATGTGGCTAAGGACGGTCCTCTATTTTCCAGCAGCAACCCGGCACATGGCTGGGCAATGAAATCGTGGAGATCGTATCGATGTCAAAATCCCTGAATACCCTTCTTGCTGCGCTTGCGCTGGTCGTGGGCATTGCCTCCAGTGCATCCGCTGGCGAAGTGCTGGATCGCGTCAAGAAGAACGGGGAGGTGGTCGATGCTGTCGTCAACGACTATCCACCGTTTGCCTATCTCAACGACAAGAACGAGTTGGACGGTTTCGACATCGATGTTGCCAAGGCCCTGGCCGCCAAGCTGGGCGTCAAGCTTCGGCTGGAAACGCCGGGCTGGGAAACGATCATCGGCGGCCGCTGGGCCAATCGCTGGGATATCGCCATCACCTCGTCGACGCCGACCGAGGAGCGGGCCAAGGTCGTCAACTTCCCGGTCAATTATTATAGCGTTCCGGCCGTACTGGTCGTCAACAAGGATGAGACGTCGATCAAATCGATCGCCGATATCGCCGGCAAGCGCGTCGGCGTCGGCACGGGCTCGTCCTATGAAGCCTATCTCAACAAGAAGTTCTCCATTCCCGGGCAGCCGGCCATCAAATTCCCGTTCGGCGATGTCCAGATTGTTCCGGGCGACGAGACCGTCAATTTCCAGAATCTGGCGCTCGGTCCCGGCGTTCGCCTGGATGCCATCGTCGCCTCTCTCGGCACGGCGCAGGGCCAGATCGATGCCCAGGRCAAGCTGAAAGTGCTCGGTGCGCCGCTGTTTGCCGAGCCGAATGCAGTGGTGACCGACAAGGGCGATCCTGAATGGGATGCCGAGGTCAAGCGCGTGATCACCGAATTGCAGCAGGACGGCACGCTCGCCAAGATTTCCGAGAAGTGGTTCAAGACGGATATCACCAAATATGCCTTCTGACGGCGAGCAGGCATTGCGAAGCGGTTCGCTGACGAAGGCGCTGCCGCTTCGCCTGAAGCTCAGCCGGCGCCCGTTCTGGTTCAAGGTGCAGATGGTCTGGCTTGTGCTGGTCGGCTTGCTGTTTTTCGGCTTCTATCGCCTCGGCCTCGATTTTGACCTCATCCGGCAGAAGCTGCCGTTCCTGCTGGGTCTGAAGCTGTCGCCGGACGGTTTCATCCAGGGCGTGGCGCTGACCATCCTGATCACCGTGATTTCGATGGCGGTGTCGCTGGTGGTCGCGGTGCTGACGGCGCTCGGCAGGCTGTCGAGCAACCCCGTGGCGTTTGGTGCTGCGACCTTCTACGCGTCGTTCTTCCGCGGCACGCCGCTCCTGGTGCAGGTGCTGATCATCTATCTGGCCCTGCCGCAGTTCGGCCTGGTCCTGTCCGGCTTCGTCTCGGGCATTCTGGCGCTGTCGCTCAATTATGGCGCCTATCTCGCCGAAACCATTCGCGCCGGCATCGCCTCCGTGCCGAAGGGGCAGCGCGAGGCGGCGATGGCGCTCGGCCTCGGACGCAGCCTGATCGGCATGAAGATCGTCGCGCCACAGGCGATGCGGGTCATCATTCCGCCGGCCGGCGCGCAGTTCATCTCGATGCTCAAGGATTCGTCGCTGGTGTCGATCATGGGATTGTGGGAGCTAAATTTTCTCGCCCAGTCCTTCGGGCGCTCGACATATCACTATATGGAAATGCTGCTCTCGGCGGCCGTGATCTACTGGATTCTGTCGATCGGGCTGGAAGTGATCCAAAGCCGGCTGGAACGCCACTTTGGACGCAGCGTCGCCGCAGAACGATGAAAGGATGATCATGACGAACAACACTGCCTTCTCGATCCTGGATGGCGGCATGGGCCGCCTGCTCGAACGCTTGGGCGCGCCCTTCCGCCTGCCCGAATGGTCGGCGCTGTCGCTGATCGAGGCGCCGCATTTCGTCACCCGGGCGCACCAGGCCTATGTCGATAGCGGCGCCGACATCGTCACCACCAATTCCTATGGCCTGGTTCCGCATATGCTCGGCGAGGAGCGGTTTGCAGCCGAGGGCCGGACGCTGGCGGATCTCGCCGGCCGGCTGGCGCGCGAGGTCGCCTCCGCCGCCGGCCGCAAGGTGCTCGTCGCCGGCTCGCTGCCGCCCTTGTTCGAGAGCTACCGGCCCGGGCGGTTCCAGGCCGAAAGGGCGCCGCAAATCCTGGAAAGCCTGGTCGGGGGACTGAAACCCTATGTCGACCTTTGGCTGATCGAGACCCAGAGCTCGACCGCCGAAGCCTTGACGGCGCTGGCCGTGGTCGGGGATTTCGGCCGGCCGGTCTACGTTTCCTACACGCTCAAGGATGAGGAAGGCCGGACCGGGCCGCCGGAGCTTCGCTCGGGCGAACCGGTGGAGGATGCCGTCAGGAAAACCCTCGAAGCCGGTGCATCCGGCGTGTTCTTCAATTGCAGCCAGCCGGAAGTGATGAGCGAAGCGGTGATCGCCGCGCGCCGCGTGACCACCGATGCAACGGTGCCGGTCGGCGTCTATGCCAATGCCTTCGCGCCTGAGCCGCCCTCGGATGAGCCCTATGCCGGCATTTCCGACATCCGCGCCGATCTCGACCCCGCCAATTATCTCAAATGGATCGACCGCTGGATCAGCCAGGGCGCCACCGTCGTCGGCGGCTGCTGCGGCATCGGCCCGGAACATATCGAAGAGATCAGCCGTTATCGCGGCCGGCTTGCCGGGTGAGGGTGGGGAGAGTTACCGCCCCCGCCGGGCGCCGAACAGCGTTGCGGCTATGACCACCAGCCCGATCACCACCGATTGCAGCGAGCCGTCGATGCGGGCGAGGTTCATGCCCACCGAGACGATCGTTACCAGGGCAGCACCCTGCAGCGGGGCGAAGACCGTTCCTGTGCCGCCGCGGAGCGAGGCGCCGCCGACGACGGCGGCGGCGATGCTGTCGAGGACGAGATTGGTGCCGAGATTGGGTTCGCCCGATCCCGTCTGCGCCGTCATCATCAGGCCGGCGAAGGCGGCGAGCACGCCGCAGGCGGTGTAGGCGGCGAGCGTGTGCAGTTTCACATTGCGTCCGGCCACGGCGGCGGCGCGGGCATTGTCGCCGATCAGGTAGAGCGTCCGGCCATGCACGGTGCGGGTCAGCGTCAGATGCAGCAGGACGGCGACCAGCAGAGCGGCCATGACCGGCGCGGGCAGGACGAGCCATGTCATCTGGTTGAAGACATATGGGAACGAAGCCGGGACGTCGAAGATCGGAAAGCCGCCGGAAATCGTCGTCGCGATGCCGCCGACAATGCTCATCGTGCCCAGCGTGGTGACGAAGGGATTGATGTCGAGATAGGCGACGAGGAAGCCATTGAGGCCGCCGACCAGGAGGCCGATGGCGACGGCGGCGAGGAAACCCATGGCTAGCGCCGCGGCATTGCCGTCGCCGGCAAAATGCACCATGGCCATGGAAGAGACGACCGAGACCAGGGAGACATTGGCGCCGACGGAGAGATCGAAGCCTCTCGCGACCAGCACGATCAGCTGGGCCGAGGCGATCAGGAACAGCAGCGATGTCTGCTTGACCAGGTTTTCCACGCTGGCGAGCGAGGCCATGGCCGGTTGGGCTGCGACGAAGGCGAGGTAGATGAGCAGGATGGCGACCGGCAGGCCGATCTCTTTTACCGGTGCCGCAGCGGGCAGGGATAGGCTTTTCATCTCCGCGAACCCTTCTCTCTGAGCTTTTCCATGGCAACGGCGGCGATGACGATGACGCCGGTGACGATGACTTCGTAGCGGCTGTCGACATGGATGAGGTTGAGGCCGTTGGAAACCATCGACAGAAAGATCGCGCCGAGCACGACCATCGGCAGGCTGCCGGAACCGCCGCGCAGCGACACGCCGGCGAGGATGGCGGCGGCAATGCTCTGCAGCATCAGCGAATTGCCGAGCGTCGCCTCGCCCGAGCCTACCCGGGCGGTGAGCAGAATGCCGGCGAGGCCGGCGAGTGCCGCGCTCAGGACATAGGCGAGCGTGGTGTAGAGCGTGACATTGACGCCGGAAAAGCGTGCCCCACGCTCATTGCCGCCGACGGCATAGAAATAGCGCCCGCTTCGGGTCGAGCCGAGTATATAGGCAAGCACGGTGAGCGTGACCGCGGCGATGATGATCGCATTGGCGATGCCGCCGACTTTGCCTGTGCCGATGGTCGCAAGGAAATTGTCGGGCAGGCCATAGATCGGCGTGCCGCCGGAGAGGTAATCGGCAATGCCGAGTGCCACGGACATGGTGCCGATGGTGACGATGAAGGGCGGCGCCTTCAGCACCGACACCGACAGGCCGTTCGCCAGTCCGACGATCAGCGCCGGCACCATGCCGAGCAGGCACCCCAGCACGGCTGCGAGAATGGCCGCATCCGGCAGGAGGGTCCCCATCATGCCAAGCGACAGCGCGGTCGAGACGCTGGTGAGTGCCACCACGGCGCTGACGGAAATGTCGAAACCGCCGACCACGATGACCAGCATCTGCCCGGCGGCGACCAGCGACAGGTAGGAGGCGTTTCGTAGGATGTTGAAGATATTGGCATAGCGCAGGAAGCGCGGCTCGATCATGCCGAAGGTGATGCAGAAGGCCACGAGAAGCACCGGCAGCAAGGGCAAGGCCAGCCTGCCAAAGCCTGTAACCCTAGATTTTCTTACGGTTTCCAAGGGCGGTTCCTTTGCTTCACGAGGCCAATTCCCTGAGTGGCTGCTGTGCTACCGGGCGGCCGAAGAAACTGGAGAGCAGCGCTTCCTCGGAAAAACTGCCGCCTTCCATTTCCGAGACGATCTTGCCCTCGCGCATGACGACCAGCCTGTGCGAGAGATGGATGACCTCGGCCATGTCGGAGGAGGCGATGACCACTGCCTTGCCGGCCTCGGTGAGTTCTTTGATGAAATTGTAGATCTCGACCTTGGCCTGCACGTCGACGCCGACGGTGGGCTCGTCGAACAGATAGACGTCAAGCTCCCGCGACAGGCCGCGGGCGAGCAGCACTTTCTGCTTGTTGCCGCCCGAGAGCGCATCGACTGGCGTGGTGGCACTGCGGGTCTTGATCTGCATCCTGTCGATCACACCGCTGGCGAATGTCTGTTCCGCCTTCAGCCGCAGCCAGGTCTTCCAGCGGGAGAAACTGCCTGTGTCGAGCGAGGCGATGGTGCTGTTGCGGCCGACGCTCTGGCGCATCGCCAAGCCTTCCGTCGCCCGGTCCGACGGCATGTAGCAGACGCGCCTTGCCAGCATGCCGGCGGGCGAGGGATGCGATATGGCTTCGCCATCCAGGGTGACGGTGCCGGCCGCAATCCGTTCCAGGCCGAAGACGGCGCGGATCAGCTCCGACTTGCCGCAGCCGGCGAGGCCGGCAATGCCGAGCACTTCGCCGCGCCGGATTCTTAGGCTGACATCGTCGACAAGGCCGTTGTCGGTGCTGAGCCCGGAGATCACCACGGCATCGCCGGAAGGCTGTCGCTTGATCTCCGGATAAAAGCTCTCGAAACTGCGCCCGGTCATCGAGGTGACCAGCCGCTCGTGGCTGATTTCGTCGCGCGTCAGCGTGCAGATCTTGCGGCCGTCGCGGAGTACGGTGACGCGATCGGCCAGGCGGTCGATCTCCGACATGCGGTGGGAAATGTAGATGATGCCGATGCCTTGAGCCCGCAAGCCTTCGATGATGTCGAAGAGGGCAGCCGCTTCCTGGTCGGCGAGCGAAGCGCTCGGTTCGTCGAAGATGATCACGCGTGCCTGCCGGAGCAACGCCTTGGCGATCTCGACCATTTGCTGGTGCGCGCGCCGGAGCGTTTTGACGCGCGCATCCGGGTCGATGGCGAAGCCGAGTTTTGCAAGCACCTCTTCGCAGGCGCGGCGCATCTCGCCTTTGGCGAGACGTCCGCCCCTGGTGATCTCGCGGCCGAGAAAAATGTTCTCGGCCACGGTCATGTCGGGGATGAGGCTGAATTCCTGGAACACCGCCGAGACGCCGGCATGCTGAAGCTTCGCCGGGGTCGGATGCAGGACGGGCTGGGAGAGCAGAGTGTACTCGCCCTCATCGGCCGTATGCACACCAGCGATGATCTGGATCAGCGTCGATTTGCCGGCGCCGTTTTCGCCGAAGAGGACGTGGACTTCACCGGATTTCAGGGAAAAGTCCACGTCGCTGAGCGCTGCGAAAGAGCCGAACCGCTTGACCACGCCGCGCATTGCCAGGATGTCGTCTGTCGCGCCTGTCGTCATCGGTCGGGCTAGCCTTTCAACTCTGATATCCATCAATCGACCTTGTAGACCGGCTTCCAGCCCTCGGGGGCAAAGGTTCTGGTCAGGTCCATCGAACCGATATTGTCCTTGGTGACGACGCTCATGCCGGGATTGAGGAAGGTGTAATGCTCCTTCTTTTCCAGGATGCGCACCGCGAGGTCGACGGCGATCCGCGCTTCCATGACCGGTGACTCGGTGACGGTCGCCGCGACCTGTCCGCTTTTTACCAGATTGACGATGCCTTCGTTGGAATAATAGGCGGCGACCGCCACCGGATGATCGAGCCCGGCTTCCTGAACCGCCTGCGGCGCGACCTCGGCGGTGACAGCCGTGCCGTAGATGATGTCGATATTGCTGTAGGCCTGCAGCGCATCTTCGACGAGCTGCAATTGGACATTCTTGCCGGTGTCGCCGTATTTCGCATCGAGCAGGTTGATGTTGGTGTCCTTGATGGCGCGCTTGACGCCTTCGGTCGAGGATTCCGCCCAGCCCGAGCCCTGGGGGCCAGGGAAATGCAGGAGATTGACCTTGCCGTTATGGCCCTTGAACTTCTCCGCCAGGAATTTGGCGCCCGCCTCGGCCGCGTCGTCATAATTGGCATAGATCTTGGCATCGGCGACCTTGTTTTGCAGCGGGTTGATGACGCCCACCTGAACGATGCCCTTGGTCTTGCCTTCCTCCATGCTCTTGGTCAGGCCGGCTTCGGAAATCGCGCCGATGATGATCGCATCGACGCCGAGCGCGACACAGTCGTTATATTGCGAGACCTGCTTGGCGGCCTCGGTATAGCCGCCGGCTTCGAAAATCGTCGCGCTGACGCCCAGCTTGCGGGCCTGGTCGACGATGCCGTAATCGACGCCGACCCAGTAGCTGTCCTTCATATGCGGGAAGAGCACGCAGATCTTCCACTTCTTCGATGCCTTTTCCAGCCCGGTATACGGCACGACCTTGCCGCCCTTGGCGGCATCGACGACGTTGAACGGCCAGACATCCGCCGCGCTGGCGACCGGGGCCTGGAGCAGCGCCAGGACGGTCGCACTCAGGAATGCGATATGAGCTTTTTTCATTGTTCCACCTCTTTTGATTATTGTCGTCCGTCCGCTTGCCGGGCGCGCGCCGTGCGTCGCCGAAAAGCAATGCGGATCGTGCGGGGGCTTGTTCTTCTGGTTTCGATATCTGCTCCCGTGGGCCAAAACGATAACAAAACGCGTCGCAATAGCATCATTCAGCAGCGAACAAAGTTTTGTGCTTGAGCGCACTGCGAGGGTAGCGGGTTCTGCTTGTGGTTTGGGTGGGGTGGGGGATGAAACCGGTGTTTGGCGGTGGGGGCCGCGAACGTGGGAGGAATCGGGGGAAAGTGAGGTTTTGCCCATTCTGGGTAAGATTGTACCAGCGAGTGGTCGTGAACCGGCCGCGAAAGTGGCCAGAAAAACGGCCAAAACATCCTTTCTGCTCCGCTTAATACCTGATATAATTTGATTATCTG
>NZ_JBFUFF010000078.1:0-32893 GCF_056403555.1 Rhizobium sp. P2_G2 | reverse complement strand
TGCATCACGACTTCAGGCGTCACCGACAGCATGTCGATATCAGCCGCATGCGCCGCAGCCGCCTCCTCGATCGATTCCACCCTGAGCTTGGAAAGCTGCCGCTTGCCCTTGAGCGCGAGCAGGTCGGCGACGGTCGGCTGGCTGGTGAACATGCTCACTCCGCGGGCTTGAGAATGGTCTCGTGATTGTAGGGCACCGGCTTGGCGCGCGCCGGCAGCTGCCGCACCACATGCCAGCGCGGATCCTTGCGTTGCCGAAACAGCGCCGGGATGATCTCGCGATAGGCCGCAATCGTACTGGGATAGGGTGTCGGGCAATCGTCCTTGATCGCCGCATGCAGCTTCGGCAGCGCATGGTACGGAATCATCGGAAACATGTGATGTTCCACATGATAGTTCATATTGAGATAGAGGAAACGAAAGATCGGATTCATGTAGACCGTACGGGAGTTCAGCCGATGGTCGAGCACGTCCTCGGCGAGACCTGCATGCTGCGTCAGCCCGAAATAGACACCGAGAAAGGCACCATAGAGTGACGGCAGCCCGACCAGCATGGCCGGTAGGATGCTGCGCATGGCGAGACAGGCGATGATCACCGCGACATAGATCGCCACATAGATGCGGGCAACGAGATAGACGCGCGGCCGCTCCATCTCCGGAATATAGGTCTTCTCCTCCTCCAGCAGCTTCCCCTGCACATGGTGGAAGAGTTTTATGATCAAAGCCCTGGCGCTCAATATGCCGAAGAAATTGAGGAAGATGCCGAAAATATCCGGCGGCCGCGGCACGGCGATTTCCGGATCGCGACCGACGATGATCGTGTCGGTATGATGCCTTGTATGGCTCCAGCGCCAGACGGTCGGCTCACGCAGGATCATGAAGCTGGCGATATAGTAGAGCACGTCGTTCATCCAGCGTGTCCGAAACATCGTGCCGTGGCCGGCTTCATGCCAGCGACTGTCGCTCGACGACCCCCAGAGCACGCCATAGACCAGGAAGAATGGCACGGCCCACCAAGAGCCCCAGAACCAGATGCCGCCGGCCGCGGACATGATCAGCGCCGCAAACCAGATGATCGTGTCGCGAATGCCAGGGCCGTCGCTGCGCTTCATCAGTTCCTTGAGCTGCTTGCGCTCGATCGGACAGGCATACCATTCGGCGGCGGCGAGGCCGCAGGCCTCGGCCCGCGCCGTGTCCCGGCCGATCAGGCTGTAATCGCGTGATGTGGGCTCCATGGAATCAATCAACTCAAAATGATCTTTTATTACGCCTCATTATGAGGTTACAGAAATCGACCACCCACTGTCAAGCGAAGCCAAACGCAGGGGATGACTGCAACTTCCGAAATGTAAGACGGCAATATCGCTAAGCCACTGGAAATTTACCGGAGTTCCGGCTAATACCTCATTTTGATGAGATTTTTCAGTGCGGTCGGAGCAGCGACGGCCTGCGCGACGATGAGGCCATTCGTGAAGAAAACCCGTCCGAAACTGGATGAGATTGCGCGCATCGCCGGCGTTTCCAAAGCAACTGTCGACAGAGTCCTCAACAACCGTCCCGGTGTGCAGGAACATACCCGCCTGCACGTGATGAACATCGTCGGCCAGCTGTCCGGCGAGACTGAAAAAGCGAGCCCGRCAGATACGATACGCCTCGATTTCGTGCTGCCGGGTGGCACCAACGCTTTCATCGCCGACCTTGCCCAGCATCTCGAACGCCAGGCGACCCAGCGCAACGACGCCGAGATTTTTGTTCACCGTCTTTCCGGCATCGAGCCCGAGGAGATCGCGCTGAAACTTGACAGCCTGCGGCCGGTCAGCCGGGGCGTCGGCCTGATCGGCCTCGACAGCCCGCTGGTGCGCGAGGCAGTCCGCAAGCTGATCGCCAACGGCGTCACCGTGCTGACGCTGGTCTCCGACATCAGCCATGTCGGGCGCGTCAGCTATGTCGGCATCGACAACCGCGCCGCCGGCCGTCTCGCCGGCTATCTCATCGGCCGCTTCCTGCCCGGCGCGCGCGGCAAGGTGGCGCTGATCGCCGGTGCGCTCGCCTATCGCGGCCATGAAGAGCGCGAAATGGGTTTCCGCCATATCCTGCAGGAACGCTTTCCGGCGATGGAAATCATCGCACCGCGCGAAATCCGCGAGGATCCGGAACGCGCCTATCAGGAAGTCAGCGCGCTCCTGCGCGACTATCCCGACCTCCTGGCCATCTACTGCATCGGCGCAGGCTCCGAGGGCATTGCCCGGGCGCTCGTCGAGCACAAGCGCGACAAGGAGATCGTCTTCATCGGCCACGACCTCACTGAGGACACACGCTGCTTCCTGCTCGACGGCATCATGGACGCGGCCATCGACCAGAATGCCCGCGTCGAGGCGCGCGATGCGATCGACCGGCTGATGCGCGCCGTCCGCGGCGAGAGCGATATTTCGCAGACGACGGTGCGCATCCAGACGGTGTTCGCTGAAAACATCCCCAACGAAATCTGACAATCAGGAGAGCCATCCATGGACAGGATCGCCGCAAATGGCATCGCGCTGGATTTCAACCCCGACGGCGGCACGATCGACAGGCTAGTGGTCGACACCGCCGATGGCCCGCTTGAGCCGCTGCATCGCGCGCCTTGGGTCCGCTCAGGCGAAGCATTGCCGGAAAGCGTGGCACCAATCGAAAAGCGACTCGCCGGCGACTTCTTCTGCGCCCCCTTCGGCAATTTTTCAGCAGACACTCCGATCCACGGGTGGTCGGCCAATGGCAGTTGGAAGGCCGCTGGCCAAACCGAGGCGGCGAATGGCGCGGTGACGGCGCGTTACGAGCTCGAACAGACGATCAGCGGCGCAAGCCTGTCCAAAGAGATCACCCTCGTTGCGGGCCAGCCGATCGTTTATCAACGGCATGTCTTCAGCGGCGGCACGGGCAAGATTCCGGTCGCCCATCACGCGATGATCCATGTGCCGGGCGGCGCACAGCTGAGCTTTTCGCCGAAATCCTTTGGCAAGACGCCGGAGGTTGCACTGGAAACAGACCCGGCCCGCGGCAACAGTATCTTCGCCTATCCACAACGGTTCGAGACGCTGAAGGCGGTGAAACTGAGGGATGGCCACACGGTGGACGCCAGCGTCTATCCCCTCGATACCGGCCATGAAGACCTGTCGGTGCAGGTGGAAGTGCCAGACAACAAGCTCGGCTGGTCTGCGGCAGTGGCGGCAAAGGACGGCTTCGTCTTCTTCGCCGTCAAGGATGCGACAAAACTGCCGGAAACCATTCTCTGGATGAGCAATGGCGGCCGCAGCTATTCCCCCTGGAATAGCCGTCACCTTGCTGTGGTCGGCATCGAAGAGGCGGCAACGCCAGCGCACGCGACAGGCTGGTTCTCGGATGTCTCGGCGCCATCGCCGATCGGTCAGGCAACCGGTGTTGAATTCGGTGGCGAGCAGGTCATTCGCTACGCTTTCGGTGCGATCAGGGTTCCGAGCGGCTGGCGGGAGATTGTCGGCATCGAGGCGATGAACGAGCTGCTGACGCTACGTGATGTCGGCGGCGGGAGTGTTACGCTGCCGTTCTTGGGTCGATATTTCGAGGGGCTGATTTAAAGATGTTTTAGCTGCTTGTTTTCATGTGAGTGCGTCTCATGAGCCCCTCACCTGCAATTTCAAGCACTTAGTCTTTGCGAGCAACCCTCCCGGGTTTGGCCTTCGTCACGGACGCAAAGGCTAAATGCATGAAATTGCTTCCTGTCCCGCAAGGGGCGAGGAAGAACAGTGGCACCGCCTTTGCCACATTCGCAACGTCGCGATTGGCCGCGAGGTAGCCGCGATTTTACCGCTCCCCTTGCGGGAGAGGAAGCAAAATCATGGGGTTAGCGAATGCGAAACAAACCTGGCGATTAACACAGCCAGCAGACGCATTTGCTAACCCCTTGATTTTGCCGGTGAGGGGCTAACGTTCATCCACCAGTTTGAAGAGCTCGGCGCATCAACTCACCCCACACCCTCAATGCACCACCGCCAGCAACTCCTCGCCGGTGATCACCCGCTCCACTTCCTCGATCGTCGTCTTCTTCGGATCGATATCGTCCGCCACCACCCTGCCCTGACGCATGACGATGATGCGGCTCACCACCTGGAAAACGTGGTGGATGTTGTGGGCGATGAAGATGCAGGAATGGCCGGTGTCCCGCGCCTCGCGCACGAAGCGCAACACTCCTTGCGTCTCCGCCACGCCGAGATTGTTGGTCGGCTCGTCGAGGATGATCAGGTCGCTGTCGAAATGCATGGCGCGGGCGATCGCCACCGCCTGGCGCTCGCCGCCGGAGAGCGAACCGATCGGCGTGTTCGGCGGGATGTCCTTGGTGATGCCCACTTTTTTCAGGAGATCGCGCGCCACCGAATTCATCGCCTCGTGGTCAAGCCGGTTGAGAATGGCCGGCCCCCTCAGCGGCTCGCGGCCGAGGAACAGGTTGCGGGCAATGGAGAGCTGCGGCACCAGCGCTGAATCCTGGTAGATCGTCTCGATGCCATTCTTGATCGCATCCGTGGTCGAATGCATCTCGACGCGCCGGCCCTTGACATAGATGTCGCCGCTGGTGATCGGCACGGCGCCCGAGAGCACCTTGATCAGCGTCGATTTGCCGGCGCCGTTGTCGCCCAGAAGGCCGACAACCTCGCCCCGGTCGACCCTCAGGCTGACATCGCGCAACGCATGCACGCGGCCATAATATTTGTCGATATGTTCCATGCGGATCAGTTCTTCTGCCATGATCAGGTCCCCGCATTGTGACGGCGTTCGAGCCAGGAATGCAGCGCCATCATGCCGAGGATGATCGCACCGATGAAGATGTTGTAGGCAAGTCCGTCCACGCCGACCATGACAATGCCGTTGCGCATCAGGCGAAGGATGAAGATGCCCAGCACCGTGCCGAGGATCGTACCGCGTCCGCCGGTCAACACGGTGCCGCCGATCACCACCATGGCAATGACTTCAAGTTCGTAGCCCGTACCGCTGTTTGGATTGGCGGTGCTCACGCGTATCGAAGACGTAATGCCTGCGAACGCAGCCATGGCAGCTGAGAACATGAACAGCATAACCTTGACGCGATCGACATTGACACCGCGATTGCGCGCCGCATTGGCGTTGCCGCCGGAGGCCTGAATCCAGTTGCCGGCTCTGGTCCGCGTTAGCAGGTAGTGCGTTATGACGGTGAACAGTATGAACCAGAGAACGGACATGTAGACCCGAAAACCACCGATATAGAAGTCGCCAACGAGAACATCCGCGAAGACGGAACCTTCGGCACTCCCGGGACGCTGGGGAAAACCGCTGGTGATATAGAGCGCCGAGCCACGCACGATCAGCAGCATGCCGAGGGTGACGAGAAACGATGGCACCTTCAATCGTGTGACGTAGGCGCCATTCACCCAGCCGATGAACAGCGCAATCGCGATGGCGATCAGGAAGGCAGCCCATATGGGCATGGAGCCTACATTATGGAAAGTCCACATTATCACGGCGGAAAAGCCGAACACGGAGCCGACAGAGAGGTCAAATTCTCCCGCCGTCATCAGCAACGTCATCGCAAGCGAGATCATCCCGAGCTCGACAGTGAACGCCAAAGTGTTTGAGATATTCAGCGGCGACAGGAAAGCAGGATTGATAGCTGCGAAGACAACCATTTCAACGATCAGGAGAACGAGCGGGCCGAATTCGGGCGCGCCGATGAAGCGCTGCAGAAATGTGCGATTGTTCATGGATATCCGCCAGCAGAAGCCTCGAAATCCACCCGGCCGGTCAAGGCCGGGTGGCACACGCGCGGCAAATCACTTCGCCGACATGATCTTGTCGTAGAGCGGCGCGGCATCCTTCTCGTAGAGCGTGCCGACATAGACGTTGAAGCCAGGAGGAATGCCGTCGGCCGCCATCGCGGCCATGGACAGGCCGATATAGCTGGTCGCCTGCGGGTCCTGCCACATGGCGGCATTCACATAGCCGCCGATGACTTCCTGCGTCGTGTCCTGACTGTTGCCCCAGCCGACAGCCGGGATTTCGCCGGCCTTGACGCCAACCTGGTCGAAGACGCGCTTGACCGAGCCGGTGACGAGGTCGCCCAGGCCGATGATCGCCTTGACCTTGGCGCGGTTGGCGGTCAGATAGTCACTCATGCGGGTGATGATTTCAGCCTGGTCGAGCGTCGTGTCGGTCACTTCCCAGGTGATGCCGAGCGGCTTGAACACCGTGGCGATACCCTGCTCTTCCTGCACGCCATAGGTGGCGCCGGGCACCTCGACCGGCATCCAGACGAAGTCGCCCTTCTTCACCAGCTTGTGGTCGACGAGATACTTCGCCCACTGTGCGCCGGCCTTCTGCAGGTCCATGCCGACATAGGCATTGAACTTCACCGTCGGGTCCGGCGTGTTGATGTTGATCACCGGAATACCGGCGGCGCGGGCTTCGTCGACCACCTTCACCAGGCTGCCCGGATCGGGGCTGGATGTAACGATGCCATCAGCCTTGGCGGCCACGGCCGCACGCACGGCTTCCTGCTGCGACGGCACGTCTCCGCTATGGAACGAGGTGTTCACCTTGTTGCCGGTGTCGCTCTCCCATTGCTTGGCGCCGGCGAGAAAGTACGTCCAGACCGGATCGGTCGGGGCGCCGTGCGAAATCCAGTAAAACGTCTTGCCTGCCGCAAGCGCCGGCGAGAATGCACCGGCCGCGATGGTCACCGCCGCGGCGATGCCAAGAAAAGTCCTTCTGAGCATGAGTATCCTCCTCCAATCGAGCCGACCCATTCGACCCGCTTTTCTCTCCCGTGCGGCGACGGCGAAAACCGCACCGCGATCGCCGCCCCTCCAGGCGGCGAAACGTCATCATACAACCCATGAATGCAGTTGAGCCCCGGAGATCTGCTCCGAAACGATCAGGCAGCCATGCATTTGATGTCAGTCAACGCATTTTGAAGCCTCATTTTGATTTGATGTCAAGCTGCAAACGCAGCATCGATGACGCGACGGCATGCCGTTGCGATCAGATCCGGGATAGCTTGCCTCGAATTCGGAACAACCCATATGAGTGAATGGCGCGTCGCCTGCGCCATCCGGAGATTCATGCGATGACGAAGACCAGCACCATCACCCTCCTGTCCGCCCTTGCGCTGGCGCTTGCAGCACCTGTCGCCGATGCCGAGCCGGCATTCTTTGCCCGCACGCCGATCCATGCATGGCAAGGCCAGCATTTCTCCGTCATTCGGATCGATCAGATGGACCGTTTCGACGGGCTGAGGGCGATGCTGGAGAACTGGACAAGCAGCTTTCCGGATCAGGTCGAGGCGCTGCAGGCCGGCATTCGCCAGAACAGGGCGCTGGCCGACGCACTGCGCGCACGCGGAGTCCAGATCGTCAACGTCGTGGCGATCCAGCAGGGTTTTAACGGAAACCTGGTCTTCTATTTGCGTTGAGCGACGCTCAATCGAAGGCGTGAACGCTGCCGTTTACCGCAAGCGACACTGTCTCGCCTGGCTCAGGCAGGCTGAACGCCGAGGCGTGCAAGACGAATTGCGGCAGGCGCAGAGCACCCTCGCCGTTGAAGCCGGCAGCCGGCTGAATGAGATCCAGAGTCATCAGGCATTGGGCGCCGGCGAATTCGGTGGCGGCCACCTTGGCCAGAATGCCATCCGCATCCGCGCCTGCAATGCCACGGCGGACGGCGATCTGCTCGGGCCGGATCATCACATGCGAGGCACTCCCCGCATGATTCTGGTGAACCGGCAAGGCGCCGAGCACCGTCGAAGCCACCCCGCCCTCGATGCGCGCCGGTACGATCACGGCCTCGCCGAGAAATTCGGCCACCATGCGGCTTTCGGGGCGGAAATAGAGTTCGCGCGGCGCGCCGGCCTGGATGATGACCCCATTGTTCATCACCGCCACCTGATGGGCGAAGGAAAGCGCCTCCGCCTGGTCATGAGTGACGAGGATCGTCGTCACCTGGGCATTGTCGAGAACCTCGCCGACCGCCTTGCGCATGGCGCTACGCAGCCCGGTATCGAGCGCGGAGAACGGCTCGTCGAGCAGCATCAATTTGGGCTTGCGGGCAAGCGCGCGGGCGATCGCCACGCGCTGCTGCTGGCCGCCGGAGAGTTCGTCCGGGCGACGCTTGAGCATGGCCTGGTTGAGACCGACAGTCTCGGCCAGGCCGGCGATCAGGCTGGCGCGGTTCTTCTCGTCGCGGGGGATTGCGAAACCGATATTGTCGCCGACGGAGAGATGCGGAAACAGCGCGCCGTCCTGGGCAATGACGCCGATGCCGCGCAGATGCGCGGGCTTGGTCTGCTTGCCCTGCGCCAGGTCTTCGCCATTGAGCGTGATCGTGCCGGCATCCGGCACGTCGAAACCGGCAATCAGGCGCAGCAGCGTCGTCTTGCCGGAGCCGGATGGCCCGACGATCGCGGTGCGGCTGCCGGCATTGGCACTGAGGCTGACGCCATCGAGCGCGGTGACCGCACCAAAGCGTTTCACGAGACCTTTCAACTGCAGGARCGTCACCTTCCGGCCATCCTCTTGGACTGATGATAAAGAATGAGGGTGAGCGGCAGCGACGAGAGAACCATCAGCAGTGCATAGGGTGCTGCGCCAGCGTAATCAAGCTCGCCGGAAAGCGCCCAGAAGGCCATGGCGAGCGTGCGCGTGCCGTTCGGCGCCAGCATCTGCGTCGCCGTCAATTCGTTCATGATACCCAGCGCCGAAAGCGCCACGCCGGCGGCGGCGCCCGGCGCCGCAAGGCGGATGGTGATCGACCAGAAGGCATGCAAAGGCGACCGTCCGAGGCTGCCCGCCGCCCATTCGAGCTCGACCGGCGCCTGCGACAGGCCGGCCCGCAGGCTCACCAGCGCTCGCGGCAGGAACATGATCATATAGGCCGCAAGGATCGTCGCCAGCGTCTGGTAGAAGGGATGGGCAAAACGCACGGTGATCGTCACCATGGCCAGCGCCACGACCACGCCCGGCAGCGCGCTGGTGAGATAGTTGCAGCCTTCGATCAGGTGCGACAAACGGCCGGGTGTGCGGATGGAAAGCCAGGCCGTGGGGATCGCCACCAGCGTCGTCAGAATACCGCCGATCACCGCCAGATAAGCGGTCTGGTAGAGCGCAAACCCGATTTCATCCCATTTCCAGATTTCCGCGCCGCCGGCGAGAAGCCATTTCGTCAGCGTGAACAGCGGCACGCCGATCGACAGCAGCGCCAACAGGATCGGCAAGGCCAGTGCTGCGGGCGTCCAGCTCCCAAGTGAAAACCGCACACGCTTCCGCGCAGCACCCGGCCCAAGGCGGGCATAGCGCCGGTTGCCGCGCAGGCCGAATTCGGTGCCGAGCAGCAGGATCGAGAACACCGCCAGCACACCGGCCAGCATTTTGGCGGCCGAACTGCTATAGGTCGACTGGAACTGATCGACGATCGCCGTGGTGAACGTGTCGAAGCGGATCATCACATAGAGACCGTATTCGGCCAGCAGATGCAGCCCGATCAGCAGGCTGCCGCCGCAGATCGCCACGCGCAATTGCGGCAGCACGACGCGCAGCCAGATTTCCGACGGCGTCAGGCCGAGCGATGCCGCCTGGTCCTCCAGCCCTGGATCAAGCCGCCGCAGCGTCGCCGAAACCGGCAGGTAGAGAAACGGAAAATAGGCGAGCACGGAGATGAAGATGCCGGCCGAAAGCCCCGCCATGTCAGGCTTGACGCTGACCCAGGCATAGGAATGGACGAAGGCCGGAATAGCCAGCGGCGCAACCGCCGTCCAACTCCAGAGACGCGCAAACGGCAGATTGCTGCGCTCGGTCAACCAGGCGAGCGCGACCGACAGAACAACACAGATCGGCACGGTGAACAGCACCAGGAAGACCGTGTTGATCGTCAAATCGGCGACGCGCGGACGCAAAACCAGCGCGATCGATTCGCTCCAGCCGGTGTCGATCGTCGCCCAGACGATGTAGCCGAGCGGCAGCAGCATGAAGAGCGAAACGACGATGGCAGCGATCTTGACGAACGGCGGCGCCGACATGCTTGCCCTGGCCGGCAACGCCACGGGGGGCGGTGCGGCGAGAAGCTCGTCCTTGTCGATCACAGCATGCATGTCGTCTGCCAAAAATTATGCCACGGAAGCGCTTCCGTGGCATTGTTCGTGCTCTTAAGCACAATTTTCAGAGAATTTCAAAGGATGCCTGCCTCGGTCATCAGGTCTGTCACCTTTTTGTTATCGAGCTTCGACGGTTCGACCTTGGGCGCATCGAGATCGGCAAGCGGCACCAGCTTGGCGTTCGATTGCGCGCCATTGCCCACCGCATATTCATAGGACGTGCCGTTCTTGAGCACATCCTGCCCGCCCTCGCCGACGATCCACTTCAGGAAAGCCATGGCTTCCTTCTTATGCTTGCTCGGCGCCAGCACCCCGCCACCGGAAATGCTGACGAAGGCGCCCGGATCCTGGAGCTTGAAATAATGGAGGTCAACATTCTTGCTGTTCTCACCGGTCTTGGCCTGATCGCCGATGAAATAGTAGTGATAGATCAGCGCACCTTCGACCTGTCCRGAATTCACCGCCTTCATGCAGGTGGTGTTGCCCTTGTAGAAGACGGCGTTTTCCTTGAGCCCCTTGAGCCAGACCTTGGTCGCATCCTCGCCCTTGAGCTGCAGATAGGCAGAAACGATCGCCTGGAAATCCGCGCCCGACGGAGAAGCCGCCCAGCGGCCCTTCCATTCCGGCTTGATCAGATCGTCCATCGACTTCGGCAGTTGGTCGGGCTTCAGCTTGGTCTTGTCATAGGCAAATACCGTGGAGCGGGCGGCAATGCCGACCCACTTGCCGTTTTCGGGCTGATAGGCCTGCGGCACTTCGGCGAGAATGTCCTTGTCGAGCGGCTCGAACAGGCCGGCGCGGTCGACCAGCGCCATGGCGGGAGAATTCTCGGTCAGGAAGACATCGGCCGGCGTTGAGTCGTCCTCCTGGACGATCTGGTTGGCGAACTCCATGTCGGAGCCGTTGCGCACCGTCACCTTGATGCCGGTCGCCTTGGTGAAACCGTCCACCCATTCCTGGGTCAGCGCCTCGTGCTGGGCATTGTAGACGAGGATGCCGTCGCTATCGGCGGCGCTGGCGCTGAGCGGCAGGAAGAACGCTGTCAGCGCAAAGGCGCCGGCGATCAGTTGGGGCAGGAATCGGCTTGGCATGTGACCCTCCAAAGTGGGCATTACTTGAAGATTGCGGCCCACTTATGGAAAGATGACGTATGCAGTCAAGTTAATTTATGTCGCGGGCAGGCATTCCACCTATGAGCAAAATGCCTGCCTCTCCATGCGCCAGATCAAGGCAGATTTCTATTCGGCTGCCAGCGGCAACTTGTAGACATTGCCGGCTTCGATCGTCTTGTCGTCGCTCTGCTCCTCGGCCGGCGGGTCCTTGCGCTTCGGCGCGCGGCCGAAGAACAGGGCATAGCCGGCGGGCAGCACGAAGATGGTGAGCAGGGTCGCGACCAGGATGCCACCCATCATCGCATAGGCCAGCGGTCCCCAGAAGACGCCGCGCGAGATCGGGATCAGCGCCAGCACCGCCGTCAGCGCCGTCAGCGTGATCGGCCGGAAGCGGCGAACGGCCGCACCGATGATCGCCTCTGACCGATCCATGCCCGCCGCGATATCCTGGTCGATCTGGTCAACGAGGATGATCGAGTTGCGCATGATGATGCCGAGCAGCGCGATGACGCCGAGGATGGCAACGAAGCCGAAGGGCGCACCCGAGATCAGCAGCGCCCCCGCCGCACCGATAATGCCAAGCGGACCTGTCGCCAAAACCAGCATCGCCTTGCCGAAATGCTGCAGCTGGATCATCAGCAGGATGATGATGACGGCCAGCATGACCGGCGCCTTGGCCGCGATCGACTGTTGGCTGGTCACCGAATCCTCGAGACTGCCCTGCACTTCGATACTGTAGCCGGCCGGCAGGCTGTCGCGCAGCGGCTGCATGTCCTTATACATCTTGGAAACGACATCGTTGGACTGCACGCCATCCGGCAGCGTCGCACGGACGGAGATGGTCGGCAGGCGGTTGCGCCGCCATTCGATGCCCTGCTCCATCACAGGCACCACCTTGGCGACCTGCGACAGCGGCACGAAAGTGCCGTTGTCGGTCGGAATAGAGACGGAGTCGACCGAAGTCAGCAGCTTGCGGCTCGCATCCGGCTCACGGGCGACGATCGACACCGTCTCCTCGCCATCGCGAAAATCGTCGAGCGGCGCACCGGACATGGTCTCCTGCAGCATCTGGCGGATGCGCTGCGAGGTGACGCCGAGCGCCCTCGCCCGATCCTGGTCGACCACCAGCTTCATCGCAGGCACCGGCTCCAGCCAGTCGTCATGGATGGCGCCGAGCAGCGGGTTTGCGGCGAACTTCGCCTCAACCTGGTCGGCAATCTTACGCACTTCGGCACGATCCGGACCCATGACGCGCATCTGCACCGGCCAGCCGGTCGGCGGGCCGAGGAAGAGACGGTCAACCTTGCCGCGGATCGACGGGAAGTCCTGGGCGAGGATGGCACGCAGCTTGACGATCAGCCGTTCGCGGGCCGGCTCGTCATTGGCCATGACCAGAAGCTGGGCGAAGTTCGGATTGCGCAATTGCTGGTCGAGCGGCAGGAAGAAGCGCGGCGCGCCCTCGCCGATATAGGTGGCGACGAATTTCTTGTCCGGATCGGGCATGATCTTCGTTTCCAGCGCCTTGGCCTGGGTCTCGACTTCCTTGATCGACGTGCCCTCGGGCAGCCAGAGGTCGACCAGGATTTCCGGCCGCGACGACTGCGGGAAGAAGTTCTGCGGGATGAACTGGAAGGCCCAGAGGCTGGTGGCGAAGGTGCCGAGCGTCAAAAGCAGCACGATCACCCGATGCCGGACCGCCCAACTCACGGTATGCCGCAGGCCACGATAGAAGCGCGTATCGAAGACATCGTGATGCTGGCCGGCATGCGCCCTTTGCTTGAGGATCATGTTGCCGAGCCAGGGGGTGAAATAGACCGCCACGAACCACGACGTCACCAGCGCGATGCCAACGACATAGAAGAGCGAACGGACATATTCACCGGCCGTGGAGGCGGCAAAGCCCACCGGGATGAAGCCGGCCGTGGTGATCAGCGTGCCGGTCAGCATCGGGAAGGCGGTAGAGGTATAGGAAAAGCTTGCGGCATCGACCTTGCGCAGCCCCTCCTCCAGCTTTCGTTCCATCATCTCGACCACGATCATCGCATCGTCGACCAGGAGGCCAAGTGCGATGATCAGGGCGCCGAGCGAGATGCGCTGCAACTCGATGCCAAGCTCGAACATGATGCCGAAGGTCGCCGCGAGCACCAGTGGGATGGTGATGGCGATGACGAGGCCGGAACGCCAGCCGATCGACACGAAGGAGACGACCAGCACGATCGCCAAGGCCTCGCCCAGCGCTTCCATGAACTCGCTGACCGCGTCGGTCACGACCTTCGGCTGGTCGGCGATCTGATGCACCTCGACGCCATAGGGCAGCGACGCTTCGAAGCGCTTGTAGGTCTTCTCCACGTTGGCGCCGACATCGGTGACCTTGAAGCCCTTGGCCATGACAACGCCGATCTGGACGCTGTCCTCGCCGTCGAAGCGATATTTACGCTGGTAGGGATCTTCTAGGCCTGATGTCACGGTGGCGATGTCACCCAACCGGGTGACCTGGCCGCCGGCCATCAGGCGCAGGTTCTTGATGTCCTCGACCTTGTCGACCGCACCCTCGACCGAGATGCGCACCGAGCGCGTGCCGGTGTCGACGCTGCCGGCCGGGTCGATATTGTTCTGGCCCTTGATGGCATTCTGCAGAGCGGGGATCGTGATGCCGCGTTCGGCCAGCGCCTTGGAGGAAACGTCGATATAGATCTTCTCCGGCTGGTCGCCGATGATGACCGCCTTCTCGACGCCCGGCGTCGTCAGCAGCATGTCGCGCGCCTGGATGGCGAATTTCTTCAGCTCGGGATAGCTGAAACCCTTGCCGGAGAGCGAATGCAGCGTGACGAAAGTGTCGCCGAACTCGTCATTGAAATAGGGGCCGAGCAAGCCTTGCGGCAGGTCGCTGGAGATATCGCCGACCTTCTTGCGCACCTGATAGAAGGCGTCGGCGACGTCGGCGCTATTGGTGTCGCCCTTGATCTGGATGGTGATGATCGCATTGCCGGCGCGCGTGAACGATTTCACCCAATCCAGATGCGGCACTTCCTGCAGCTTGCGCTCGATCTTGTTGACGACCTGGTCTTCCATGTCCTGGATCGAGGAGCCCGGCCAGATCGCCTGCACGACCATGACGCGGAAAGTGAAATCCGGATCTTCCTTCTGCCCCATATTCATCAGGCCGAACACGCCGGTCAGGATGATCAGGCCAAACAGGAAGCGGGCGATGGAGGGATGTCCGATGGCCCAGCGGGACAGGTTGAAGGGCTGCTTGCCCTCTTGGGAAACAGATGACATCGGCGTGGTTCCGCGTTGCGAGGATCGTGGACTGCGGGCGCGCTCGGCGCGCCGCGCGTGCTAGAAGAGATCAGCCGTCATCTTGCCGATGATGTCAGGCAATTTGACCTTGAGGTTCTCGGTCATGAACTGCGTGCCAGCCGAGACGACGATGTCGCCGGGCTTCAACCCCTGGGTGACGCCGACGCCATCGCCGGTGAAATCGGCGACTTGCACCGACCGGGCGTGCACCGTGGCGGCCGTGCGGTCGACGGTCCAGACGATCTTACCGCCGTCCCTCTCCGCCAGCGCCGACAGCGGCACGGTGATCTGATCGGCACCAGCCGCGACATCGGCGACCACATTGGCGGTCATGCCGATCAATACGCGCGGATCGTCCGGCAGGCTGACGCGGACCGAGAATGTCCGCGACTGCGGGTCGGCGCTTCCAGAGACTTCCCGCACCTTGCCATCGAGCGAAAGCGTGGCGTCCGACCAGAAGCTGACCTTGACGCCCTTGCCAGGCTTGAATTCGGCAATGTCGTTTTCGGGAACGGCGATCTGCACTTCCTTCTCATCGTCGGCGACGACGGTCAGCACCGGCGTGCCGGCGGCAACCACCTGGCCACGATCGGCGTCGATGATCGTGACGATGCCGTCTCGGTCGGATTTCAGCTCCGCATAGCTCATCTGGTTCTTCGCCTGGTCGAGCGATGCGGCGGCCGCCGTGCGGGTCGCAGCAGCCTGATCATAAGTCAGCTGCGCCTGTTCGACCTGCGCCTTCGGCACGGCATCCTTGGCAAACAAGGTGTGTGACCGCTTGTTGGCGATATCAGCCGTCTCGACCGCCTTTTGTGCCGCATCGAGATTGGCCTGTGCCGAATTGACGGCCAGTTGGTAGTCCGTCGCATCGATGCGGGCAACGACCGTGCCCGGCTTCACCCGGTCACCGACATCGACAAGGCGCTCGGTGATCTTTCCGGCAACGCGAAAGCCGAGATTCATCTCGGTGCGCGATTTCACCGCACCGGAATATTCGAGTTCGCGGACATTGCTGGCCTTGGCGATTTCGACCACCTTGACCGGGCGAATGACGGCCGCCGCATCGTTTTCAGCTTTCTTTTCACTGCATGCGCCAAGCGCCAAAGCGCTCACGAGGAGAATGCCAGCGGCGGTTGCCCGCGTCATGCTTGCGAGATCGAGCGAATTCATATCCGCCTCCATTGTTATTTCTTCAGGGCTTTAAGTGCGAAGTCGATCAGTTCGTCGGGCGTGGCCCGGTTGGTCTTGTGCAGGCATTGGGCGACCATCTGGGGATGGCAAAGGATCACGGTAGCGGCGCCGAAGCAGCGCGACGCCGAATCCGCATCCATCTGGCGAAACTCGCCGCTCTCGATGCCTTCACGGATGACATCGGCAGCAAGGTCGTGGACACGATTGATATGGGCATCGATGACATGCCAGTCGCGTTCCAGGGCCACGACCACCATTTCATGAACCTTCTCGTCGTCCATCATGGTTTCGAGCGTCATCTTGTGGAACGCGTGGATCCATTGCCGTAGCCGTTCCTCGGCGCTGATCTTCTGGCTGAGGATCGATCTGGCGATATTATAGGCCTGCAGCAGCATCCGGCCGCAGACCGCCTGGTGGATCTCCACCTTGGAGGCAAAGAAGCGGTAGATATTGGCCGGCGACATGCCCAGATCCTTGGCAATGTCGGCGACATTGGTTTTCGAATAGCCATAATGGCGGAACAGCCGCTCGGCGCTGTCGAGGATGCGGGTGACGCTTTCCTGACGCTGCATCTCGGCCGGCGTGTCGAGAATTTCGATCATGGAGATCGCCTTCGATTTACGAGTGACGAATTTCAATTTTCGTCACTTATAATATGACTGACAAAATCCGTCAATATGTCAAAGCCAAGAAATTTTTGCATCTGCGAACGGTCACGCGATTGTCACATCACTGTCGCAAACTCCTGTTTCTGTCTGGCGAAACAGGAGGGTGCGCCCATGTCTATGGATCATCAGGAACAGCTCGAACGCATCAAGGCCGAGATCGCCGACAGCTTCGACGAAGAACTGGAAATGCAGATCGAGGAAGACCGTCTCGACGAGTTGGTCACCGAGGGCATGACCCAGCCCGCCGAACAGACGCTCGAACGCAAGGTCTATTTCCGCGAGCTCTTCCGCCTGCAGCATGAGCTCGTCAAATTGCAGGATTGGGTGCAGCACCAGAAGCTCAAGGTCATGGTGCTGTTCGAAGGCCGTGATTCGGCAGGCAAGGGCGGCGCCATCAAGCGCGTCACCCAGCGCCTCAACCCGCGCGTCTGCCGCGTCGTGGCGCTCCCGGCTCCGACGGAGCGCGAGCGCAGCCAGTGGTACTTCCAGCGCTACACGGCGCATCTGCCGAGCGCCGGCGAAATGGTGCTGTTCGACCGCTCCTGGTATAACCGTGCCGGCGTCGAGCGCGTCATGGGCTTCTGCACGCCTGACGAACTGGAAGAATTCTTCCGCTCCGTGCCGGAATTCGAGCGCATGCTCGTCCGCTCCGGCATCATCCTGATCAAATATTGGTTCTCGATCACCGACGAGGAGCAGGAATTCCGCTTCAACATGCGCATCCACGATCCGCTGAAGCAATGGAAGCTCTCGCCGATGGACCTCGAAAGCCGCGTCCATTGGGAAGACTATACCAAGGCCAAGGAAGAGATGCTGGCCCGCACCCATACGCCGGAAGCACCCTGGTGGGTCGTCGAAGCGGTCGACAAGAAGCGCGCCCGCCTCAACATGATCAGCCACCTGCTGGGCCGGATCCCGTATGATGACGTCGAGCGGCCGGAAATCGTCCTGYCGGAGCGCATTCACCATTCCGACTACGTGCGCCATCCAGTGCCGCAGGAAATGTACGTTCCCGAAGCGTATTGACCGAAAACCCTTTCGGCGCGATCGCATCTTGCAATTTTCCCCACCGGCGCGGCCATCGCGCCGGCTTTTTTATGGGGCTCGCTCATCCCGCCAATCCCGCAGCATACTCCACGGAAGCAAGGCGTTCGGCGCATGCCGCATCAATCCATGCGCAGGGATGGCCTTGGCCTGCCCATAGGGAATCGGCAGATCCCTCGGCTCCGTCCCGGCCGCCCAGTCGGCAATCACCTTCCCCATTGCCGTCGTCAGCGTGATGCCGCGCCCATTGCAGGCAAATCCGGCAATCATGTCCGGCCCGAGATCGACGAGATGCGGCAAAAAGTCCGGCTCGACGGCAGCCATGCCGGACCAGGCGAATTCGATCGGCGGGATATCGGGCAGTTCCAGCTTGTCGGCCATGCGCCGGTGGATGGCGCGCGCCACGCGGTCTGCAGCACCAGGGCCAAAAATGTGCATACCGCCGGTAATCAAACGGTTTGCCGCGTCGAAGCGGAAGGTGAAGAGATTGCGCCGTGTGTCGGAAACACATTGGTTTCCGGGCACCAGGCGCTGGCGCACCGATTGCGGTAGCGGTCTTGTGGCGATCTGGAAGACGCGCAGCGGAATATAGGTTTTCGCCAGGCCAGGGTTGAGTGCGCGGCCATAGGCATTGGTCGCGACGAAAACTTTCCCGGCACGCACCGCGCCCTTGTCGGTGGTCAGGCGATAGCCCGCCGCTTCCCGCGTGATCACGCGCACCGGGCTATGCTCGAAAATCCTGGCGCCGGCCGATTCGGCGGCATCGGCGAGGCCGCGGGCATATTCGACCGGGTTGAGCACACCAGCCGACCGATCCGTCCAGCCACCGAAATAGCCCTTCGCCCCAGTCGCGTGCTCGACCTCCAGACGATCGAGAATCGCGACCGGCCGCCCGCACTTCGCCCATTGCGCCGCCCGTGACGTCACCTTTTCAAATGCGGCGGCGGTATGCGCCGGCTGTATCCATCCACTCTGCACGGCGTCGCAGACGATGCCATGCCGCCGGATCAAATCGAAGACGAGATCGCTGCTGCCGCAGGCCATCCGGATCAGCCGCTCGCCGCGTTCCGGACCGAGCAGAGCCAGGACATCGTCCGGGTCCATCTTGGCGAAATTGGGCACGACGAAACCGGCATTGCGCCCCGAAGCGCCCCAGGCGATCATCTCCGCTTCGAGCACGACGACGGAGAATCCTTTTTCGGCCGCATGCAAGCCGGCCGACAGGCCGGAGAAGCCGCCCCCGATGATCGCCAGGTCGGCGTCGAGCGTGCCATGCAGTTCCGGCCGATCCTTCCGGTTGCGGCCGACAGCATGCCAGAGTGAAATCTCGCTCATGTTGATTTCCGCGGCTTCAGGCCGAAGCGCCGCCGGTAAGGCAGGTTGCCGAACAGGCCATTCGGACGGAAGAGCAGGATCAGGCAGAGCATGACGCCGATGGCGACGATCTGCAGCGATGCCGCCCGCGCCTGCTGCTCCGGCGGGAAAAGCGTGGCCGTCAGCGCGCCTGAGCCCGCCCAGATCCCCCAGACCAGAATCGCGCCGACGACCGCGCCGAGATTGCTCCCCGAACCGCCGACGATCAGCATTACCCAGACCTGGAATGTCAACATCGGCACGTAATTGTCCGCTGCGATGAAGCCGATGAAATGCGCCTGCACCGCGCCCGCCAATCCCATCAGCGCTCCGCCGACGGCAAAGGCCTGGACCCGGTAGAAGCGAGCACTCTTGCCGAGCGAGATCGCCGCCCGCTCGTCTTCCCGAAGCGCCTTCAGCACCCTGCCCCACGGGCTTTTCGCCAGGTGTTGCAGCGCCAGATAGGCGAGCAGCGTGACGACGAAGACGATGGCCAGATTGGAGAGATTGAACAGCAGCGGCGTCTCCGCCAGGCTCGCGAACGGCCGCGGAATGAAACCGATGCCGAAGGCGCCGCCGGTGAGCGGCTGGGCATTCAGCGCCACCAGCTGCACGACGACGGCCACGCCGAATGTGGTGATCGCCAGATAGTCGGATTTCAGCCGCAGCGTCGCAAAGCCGGTGATCGCCGCAGCCAGGCCGGCCACAGTCATCGCGCCGAGCCAGCCGACGACGATCGGCATGTCGAAGCCGCCGAAACGGTTGGGATCATCCGGAGTCGTTATGAGCGCCGAGGTATAGGCACCAATCGCCACAAAGCCGGCAACGCCGACATTGAACAGGCCGGTCAGGCCCCATTGCAGGTTCAGCCCGAGCGTGATCAGCGCAAAGATCAGCGCCGTGGTGAGGAAAAAGCCGCCATAGCCGATAAGGTCGATCATCTTTCCCTCACACCGAACAGGCCGATCGGCCGGACGAACAAAACCGACATCAGGATGATGAAGGCGACAGCCGCCCGCCATTCCGCGCCAATGAATTGCACCGCACCGGCCTCCGCCAGCCCGATGATCAGCCCGCCGAGCACCGCGCCCGGAACGCTGCCGATACCGCCAAGGATCGCCGCGGCAAACATCGGCAGCAGCATGTCAAAACCCATCAGCGGCCTGATCTGCACGAGAATGCCGATCATTACGCCGGCCACACAGGCGAGCGCTCCGCCAAGCACCCAGGTGACACGCACGACTTTCGCCACATCGATACCGACGACACGGGCAAGCGCCGGGTTCTGGCTGACCGCCTGCATGGCGCGGCCGGTCTGGGTGCGGGTCATCATGAGATGCGTCGCCAAGACCAGCATGGCAGTGATCAGCAGCAATGCAATCTGGTCCGCCGTGATGCGGATGCCCAGGCCGATCGGCACGGCAATCTGGATCGCCCGCGAAAAATAGGTCGGCCGTGAGGTGAAGATGAATTCCAGCAGGCTGCGCAAAGCCATCGAAGCGCCGAAGCTTGCCATGACGACGATGATCGACTGCCCCTTGGCCCGCAACCGGGCAAACAGCACCTTGTCGAGCGCCAGCGCCATCAGCCCGGTAAAAGCACAGCCAAGGATGACTGCCACGATCAGCGGCCAGCCGAAGGACAGTGCCCCGATCGGCGCAACCTTGCCGAACATCGCCCCGATCGCGCTGACCGCGACCAGCGTTGCATAGGTGCCCCAGGCCATGAAATCGCCATGGGCGAAATTGGAGAACCGCAGGATCGAATAGGTGAGCGTCACGCCGATCGCGCCCAGCCCGATCATCGACCCTGTCAGCAGGCCGTCGACGATGAATTGCAGGTTCATGGGGTGGCTCCTGCAGTTCTATCGGATAATTTCATTCGGCATACCTGGCCACCAACACCCCGCCCCAAACTTACAGGGTCGAGCCACCGGTCTCGACCCGTCCTTCGGACCCCCACAAGCGGGAGGGGCTTAACCCAGCCGCACCGCCGTGCCCCGATTAAGGCAGGGAGAGTGCCGCGAGTCTTCTCCCCCCTTGTGGGGGAGATGGCCGGCAGGCCAGAGAGGGTCTTGTCCCACGGAGAAACGAACGGGGAGATATTTCGGCGCAGAAGGTCGTTTCCTGTCATGGCCTGCCCCCCAGATCCATCTCTTGACTACCCGCCCCATGCGATCGCTGCCCCAGATAGAGCTCCGCGACAACCGGATCATTCCACAGCTCGGACGCAACCCCTTCATGCGCATCCCTGCCCTCGACCAGCACATAGGCCCGGTCGCCAATCGCCAGTGCCGCCTTGGCATTCTGCTCCACCAACAAAATCGTGACGCCGGACTTGCGGATGTCGGAAAGCATCGCAAACACCATCGAAACGAATTTCGGCGACAGGCCTGCCGAGGGCTCGTCGAGCACAAGAAGCTTCGGCTCGACAATCAGCGCCCGCGCCACGGCCAGCATCTGCCGCTGCCCGCCCGAGAGGTTTCCCGCCCCCTTCCGACGGAAAAGTTTCAGATCCGGAAATGTGTCGTACATGCGGGCTATACGCTCAGCCGCTTCTCTCGGCTTCAAAATCCCACCCGCTGTCTTGAGATTGTCTTCGACACTCATCAGCGGAAAGATGTTTTCCGTCTGCGGCACGAAAGCCAGGCCCATGCGCACCATCAGATGCGCAGGCAGTTCAGTGATGTCCCTGCCATCGAGCAGGACTTGCCCGCCCGTGACCGGGACCAGGCCCGCCACCGCCTTGATGAAACTCGATTTTCCCGCCCCGTTCGGGCCGAGCACGACGACGATCTCGCCCCGATTGACCGTGATCGACGCCCCGCGCACGATCGGCACGCCCGGCTCGTAACCGGCGACGAGATTGTTGACCTGAAGCACCGGCACGCTCATGCCGCACCTCCGAGATAGGCCTCGACGACCCGCGGATCGCGCGCCACTTCACCGGCCGTGCCTTCGCAGATCAATTGCCCGCTCGCCATGACCAGCACCCGATGGCAAAGCCGTGTCACCATATCGATATTGTGCTCGATCAACAGGAAGGTGACCCCCCGGGCATTGATCTCGCGGATACGGTCCATGATCACTTCGAGCAGGGTGGCATTGACGCCCGCCGCCGGCTCGTCGAGCAGGATGATCGCAGGATCCGCCATCATCACCCGCGCCAGTTCCAGCAGCTTCCGCTGGCCGCCAGAGAGGACGCGGGCGGGCTCATGCGCCAGCCGGTCGAGCGTCACCAGTTCGAGCAGTTCCATCGCCTTCTGTTCGGCAACCTTCTCTTCGACGGAAACGCGGAACGGCCTCAAAAAATTGGCGAGCAGGCTCTCGCCCGTCTGCCCCTGCCCCGCCAGCATGACATTTTCCACCAGGCTGAGATTGGCGAGCGGCCGCGGGATCTGAAACGTCCTGCCGAGGCCGCGACCGATGCGGCGATGGGCGGATTCACCCGACACCGTGATGCCGTTCAGCAGGATATCGCCGCTCGACGGCAGGATGCTGCCGGCGAGCAGGTCGAACATGGTCGTCTTGCCGGCGCCGTTCGGCCCGATCAGGCCAAGGATTTCACCGCGCCGCACGTCGAACGACACGTCGTTGACGGCATAGAGGCCGCCGAAACGCCTGACGACATTCCTCGCGATCAGCACGGGGCTGTCGGACAGCGCCCCGCCGGGAGACATTGAATTCATCGATCCCTCTGGTCCGGAGCGTTTCTCGCTCCGTGATTTTGATTTGTGATCACACTTGCGTTGATCACAATATTAAGCTTAAAATATTTGGCAAGACAAAAATTGAGCCGAACGGCCAAAGGGAACCGGGAGCGGAAATGCAGAAGGCCACCGCCGAGAAGAACGAACTGTTTCCCGCTCAGCTGGCGCCGGTGGGTCGCGAGACCGTGCAGGACCGCGTCTATACCGAGCTGCGCCGCGCCCTGATCGGCGGCCTGTTCGAGCCGAGCCAGGTGCTGACCATCCGCAGCCTTGCCGATGCCTTGGCCACCAGCACCATGCCGGTGCGCGAAGCACTGAGCCGGCTGATCACGGAAAAAGCGCTTGAAGCACTGCCCAACCGGTCTGTCCGCGTGCCGCCGATCACACTCGAGCGCATGGACGACCTGCTCAGGACCCGCATCTTGATCGAGGGCGAGGCCATCGCGCTTGCCGCGAGCCGCATGACGCCGCGCCAGATCGCCATGATCGAGGGCATGCTCGGCGAATGGGACGAGATGCGGGCGCTGAAGGCGAAGAAGGATGTCGATCGCGAAGTGACGCTCAACCAGAGTTTTCACTTCGAGATCTATCGCGCCTGCGGTTCCTCGGTGCTGATCCCGATGATCGAAAGTCTCTGGCTGCAATCGGGTCCCTGCATCCGCGTCGCCATCTATGCCTTCTCCGAGGCTGGAGAAGTCGACACCGCGCATTATCACCGCAGCATCGTCGCAGCGCTTGCGGCGCAGGATGGGCAGGCCGCCCGCGAGGCGCTGGTCGCCGATATCAGCCGGCCCTTCGCCTTCCTCCGCAACAAGATGCAGGCCGAAACCGAGGGGACCCAGGACACATGACCCGCGCCATCAGGATCACCGAACCGAAATCCGGCCTCTCCGTCATCGCCCCGCTGCTCGACGGCAAGGCTCCGGAAAACGCCGCTTTCCTGTGGGAATACCTCGCCGGCCCGCGCGTGGTCGGCGGCATCCACGCCATGTGGACCGGTCCGGAAATCTCCTGCCCGATCCCGTCCGAGCACCTTGAGGGCGCGTCCTATGCCCGGCCCTTGCCGCCGGAAAATGCCACGCTCAACCCGCTGGCCGGCGATATCGTGCTGGCTTACGTCCCCGCCCGCATGTGGGGCGGCAATCCGAATCCGATCTTCGACATCGGCCTGTTCTATGGCCATGGCGCCCGCCTGCTCTTCCCGATCGGCTGGCTGGCCGGCAGCGTCGTGGCGCAGGTGCGGCCGGAAGATCGCGAAGCACTGGCGACCGCCTGCGGCATCATCCGCAGGAACGGCGCCTGCGACGTCACCTTCGAACGGACGGAGGCGTGAATGGACGACGCTTTCGAACTCTACGACCTCCGCGTCGAAGCCGTCATTCCCGAGGGTAAGCCGATCTATTGCGGCGCCAGACCGGGCGACTATTTCGAACTGCGCGGCGAAATGCTGACGCTGCCGCCCGGCCAGGGCTTTTCGATCTATTCGCTTGCCGCCGTCCTGCCGCTGCTCGCTGCCAAACAGCGCCCGACCCACAAGAACGACTGGATGACCTCGGACGCCGAGATCGCCTGCCCCGATCCGAATTGCGCCAGCCGGCTGAGGATTGTGCGGTTGGATAAACGCCGCTTCAGCCATGCTGAGACGACGGCGGTGCCGCTGGCGAAGGAAGAGGACTAGGCGAATGGTGTGCACGGCCCCTCATCCGCCTGCCGGCACCTTCTCCCCGTCAATACGGGGAGAAGGGACTTGTGGCACTGTCGGCGCCACATCTGCCTTCTCCCCGCCTGCGGGGAGAAGGTGGCGGCAGCCGGATGAGGGGCAAATCGCAAGCGTAAGCGTTAATTTTATGCAGATTCCGAAAGCCCTTTGACATGACCAAAACCTTCGAACTCAGCCCCGGCTATCACATTTCCCGCGTCATCCGCGGCGGCTGGCAGCTCGCGGGCGGCCATGGTGCGATCGACCGGCAACAGGCCGTCACCGACCTCGTCGCCGCCTTCGACGCTGGCATCACCACCTATGACTGCGCCGACATCTATACCGGCGTCGAGGAACTGATCGGCGCGGCCCGGCTGAAGCTCGCTAACGAACGTGGGCTGGATGCCGCGGCGAAGATGAAGGTGCACACCAAGCTGGTGCCGGATCTCGAAGTCCTGCCGCGCATCAGCCGCGACTATATAAGCACGATCGTCGATACCTCGCTCAAACGCCTGAAGACCGAACGCCTGGATCTCGTCCAGTTCCACTGGTGGGACTATGCCAATCACGGCTATGTCGATGCCATGGGCTGGCTCGACGAGCTCCATGCCGGAGGCAAAATCCGCAATATCGGCACGACCAATTTCGACGTGCCGCGCCTCGCCGATATCGTCAATTCGGGCGTCAAGCTCGTCAGCCAGCAGCTGCAATATTCTGTGCTCGACCAGCGCCCGCTCAATGGCCTGACCGAATTCGCCAAGGCCAACGACATCAGGTTCCTCTGCTACGGCACGGTCGCCGGCGGCTTCATCAGCGAGAAATGGCTTGGCGCCCCCGAGCCCGACATGCCGCTCGAAAACCGCTCGCTGGTCAAATACAAGCTGATCATCGACGATTTCGGCGGCTGGGACCTGTTCCAGGAGATGCTCAGGACGTTGAAGGCGATCGGCGACGCCCATGGCACCGACATCGCCACGATTGCCAGCGCCTGGGTGCTGGAGCAGCCGCTTGTCGCCGCCGTCATCGTCGGCGCCCGCAACCAGGCACACGCGCTGGCCAATGCGAAAATCATGGATGTCGCACTCACCGAGGCCGACTGCGCCGCGATCAAGGCCATCATCGATCGCAGCACCGGGCCGCAAGGCGATGTCTACACGCTGGAGCGCGACCGCACCGGCCGCCACGGCTCGATCATGCATTACAACCTGAACGCGGGGAAGCAATGAACGAGAACGCTTCCCTCTCCGATTTCGCCAGCGCCGAGATCATCGCCTTCCACCGCTTCTTCGTCGCCTGGTACGACGCGGCGACCGCCGACGGCGTCGATTTCGGCCGTTGCGAGCAGGTGTTCGGCCCCGACTTCCACATGATTCCGCCGCCCGGCCGCGTCTTCGACCGCACCGAAACGATCGCGCTGATCCGCGGCAACCGTGCCAGCTTCAATGGCGATTTCACCATCGACATCGAGGCTATCGGCACCCTCTGGGAAGACGGTGACATGATCCTCATGACCTATGTCGAAAAGCAGGATCGACGCGGCGTCAAGACCGCCCGCCGCGCGTCCGCTCTTTTCACCAAGAATTCATCGGCGCCGAACGGCGTCCAATGGCGCCACCTGCATGAAACCTGGATGCAGGTGGCTGGAAGCTGAACAGGGACGAAACTGGGATCAATCACACCTTGAAAAGGGGAACCACGATGAAGAAGACAATGCTGCAACTCACTGCCGCCCTGCTGCTTGCCGGCACGGCAGGCGTCGCCAACGCGGCCGATTGCAAGATCACCGTCGGCCTGGTGATGGAACTGACCGGCCCGGCCGGTGAATATGGCCAGGCCGGCGCCAAATCGGTCGAAATGGCCTTTAAGGACCTCAACGATGCCGGCGGCGTCGCCGGCTGCGATCTCGTCACCGACACCCGCGACAGCCAGAGCGCCGGCAATGTCGCCGTCGATGCCGCAACGCAGCTCGTGCAGGTCAAGAAGGTGCCCGTCATCATCGGCGGCATCATTTCGTCTGTGTCGATCCCGATCCTGACCTCGGTCACCGCACCGGCCAAGATCGTCCAGGTCTCGCCGGCCTCCTCGTCGCCGACGCTGACCCAGCTCGGCCGTGACGGCAAGACCAACGGCATCTTCTTCCGGACAATAACGTCCGATGCGCTGCAAGGCGTCGCCGCGGCGAAATACGCCATCGACAAGGGTTTCAAGAAGCTCGCCATCATCCATGTCAACAACGACTTCGGCGTCAACATGGAGAAGGAATTCGAGCGTGCCTACAAGAAGCTGGGCGGCACGATCGTCTCCGATACGCCCTATAACGAAAAGCAGTCGAGCTATGCCTCGGAAGTCACGGCTGCCATGTCCGGCAGCCCTGATGGACTCTATCTGATCAGCACGCCGGTCGACGGCGCCACGATCGCCCGCACCTGGATCTCCCAGGGCGGCGTGCAGAAATTCCTGCTCAATGACGGCATGAACAGCCCGGATTTCATCGACTCGGTCGGTGCGGACTATCTGAAGGATGCCTATGGCACATCTTCGGGAACTAGCCCGACCAAGTCGACGGACTATTTCAATGCCAACTACAAGGCCTTCTCGGGCGGTATCGAGCCGAGCAATCCGGCCGCCGACCGCTCCTACGATGCCGGCGCCATCGTTGGCCTGGCGATCGCCATTGCCGGCTCGCCGGATCCGGCCAAGATCAAGGACGCCATGTATAAAGCGGTCGACCCCAAGGGCGAGCCGATCTTCGCCGGCAAGGAAGAATTCGCCAAGGCCCTGAAGCTGATCAAGGAAGGCAAGCCGATCCGTTACGAAGGCGTCATCGGTCCGGTGAGCTTCGATCAGTATGGCGACATTACCGGCCCCTTCCGCCTGTGGAAGATCACCGACGGCAAGGTCGCCACCGATGGCCAAATGTCCATGGACGACGTCGCCAAGCTGCAGGCACAGTTGCAGTGATGCAGCGAAGGCCGGCGCTGCCCATGCGCCGGCCTTCGATTGATGCGCACGCTCAGGGCAAACTTCGACGAATTTCCCAATTGGTCGAGGCACCCCGCTCGCATGCCTGCGGAACCCGCCTTGCCGGACGAAATTCCATACAGCCCGTGTCGGCTTCCATGCCTTGCCAACGCCTGCACCCGACGGGCCATCGGAGCGTTGTCATAGTGCATCGGTCTCGCCACATACCGAATTCATGCCGCGGCCCGGGCTTTTCGCCTTGCGAATGCGCGCCGGCAAACGCGCCTTCTTCCGGCAGGGGGGCACACGATATCGCCACCCCTCGTCTCATGCCATTCTGCATTCACCCGTTACGCGGTGAACAGCCAGTTCATCCAGGACATGGGCCTGCGGCCCCGGATCCTCAAGGGCGGACCGGTGCATCGCCGTCGCGAGCGACGATGGCGTATCCGCAGAACGTGCTTAGTATCCGGGGGCAGCGCCCAGACCGGATCAAGCAGGGCAACAGATCAGATCACAGGGCACGGTCCCTGTCTGGATAGTTCCTATTTCGTTCTCGAAATCGATATTATCAAGATCGATCGCCGCCATTTCTGCCGGCAGTGTCGACAAATGTCCCGACCGACCGGCGCGCCCCATCCCGGATCGATGCCGCCGCCTCCCCGAACGACATACCATCGCAGCCCTTCCCTTTTCGGAAGGCGCGCCGGCAAGCGCGCCTTCTCTCCGTAGGAGAGACCCCCTTGCCGTACCTTGCCGTTTCAATGATTTCAACAACTTAGGAATACGTTGCCGTGCTTGCCGTAATTTGCTTGCCGTCCTTGCCGTAGTTATCGATTTCGTTGAAGAAAACATACGGCAAGCCCTTTTTGCCATCGGGCTTGCCGGCGCTTGCCGTGCCCTTGCCGTATGCTTGCCGGGCATCGATTTGGACACACTGCGATGCAATCTGCCGCCCATCTTTTTCGGAAGGCGCGGCGGCAAGCGCGCCTTCTCTCCGTAGGAGAGAGTTGTTTGCCGCCGCTTGCCGCATAATGATTTCAATGACTTACAGCTGCTTGCCGCCCTTGCCGCCTTTGCTTGCCGCTTTTGCCATAGTCATTTGATTTCATTGAATAAAACAGGCGGCAAGCAACTTTTTTGCTGGACCTTGCCGCCGCTTGCCGCACCCTTGCCGCACGGCACCGTCTAACGCAATGCATCGCCCCAGCGATATTCCACAGTCAGATCGTCGAGCTTCTGCACCAGCGCCGGATCGAGCTTGATGTCGGCGGCCGGCAGGCTGCCATCCAGTTGATCGGCGCGGCTGGCGCCGACGATCGCCGAACTGATCACCGGATTGGCCATCACCCAGGCGATTGCCAGCTGCGCCAGCGGATGGCCGGCCTCGTCGGCGATAGCCTGTAATTTCTCGATCGTGGCGAATTCGCGCTCGTGCCAGTAGCGCTCGGCATACATCGCGCCGGCATTGCCGACCTGTTCGGTGAAGCGGCCCTCGTTCGGCTTCTGCTCGAGCTTGTATTTGCCGGTCAGCATGCCGCCGGCCATCGGATTGTAAGGAATGACCGCAAGCCCTTCTTCGTCGCAGAGCGGCAGCAGTTCCCGCTCGATTTGCCGGAACAGCAGATTGTAGCGCGGCTGCACCGAGACGAAGCGCGAAAGCCGGAGCACATCAGCACGGCCGAGCGCGCGGGCCAGCCGATAGGCGAGGAAATTGGAGACGCCGATATAGCGCGCCCTGCCCGACTTGACGATGATATCCATCGCTTCCAGCGTTTCCTCGAGCGGTGTCTCGCGGTCGTCGCCATGCAGCTGATAGACATCGACATAGTCCGTGCCGAGCCGTTTCAGCGAGGCGTCGATGGCGTCGAGCAGGTGCTTGCGCGACGAGCCCTGGTCCCAGACATTGGTGCCGACCTTGCCGAAAGCCTTGGTGGCGATGATGAAATTCTGCCTTTTGCCCTTCAGCCACCGGCCGATAATCTCTTCCGTCGTGCCGGCCAGCCGCTCATTTCCGCCGAGCGGATAGGCATCGGCCGTGTCGATCAACGTCACCCCGCCTTCCGCCGCCTTGGAGAGAATCGCATGTGATTCGGCCTCTTCAGTCTGCAGGCCGAAGGTCATGGTGCCGAGGCAGATGCGCGAAACGGTGAGGCCGGTACGGCCGAATTTGCCATATTGCATGGAAAAATCCTCAATTTTATGGTGCGGATCGCCCGGAAGCGTTGGGAGGAAGATCGGCAGATTACTCCCTCCAGCCGCAACTGACAAATGACAAAATCGAGACGAGGACACACCGTGTTTTCCTTTTCCCTTGGAGGGGCCACGGCGCTCAGACATCTGATTTGCTTAAAAACGACAGATGGTCAGCAAGTTAGCAGAGCATCCGGTTGATTTCCTCTCTAGAGCAAGAAGTAAAGAGCGACAGAAAATCGGTGCTATTTCACCGATTAAACAGGAAAACCTGAATTCGTCATCTGACAACAAATTGAAATAATTAACATTTTTAATACAAATCAAATATGTGAACGCCTAGCCTCCGAACGAACGGACACGAAGGCCGGAGCAATCTATGCGAGCAGAATCCCCAAGCCATACCTCCCTCAATGGTAAACAGTGCGGAGAAATTCGCGCTTAACGTTGTAGCGCTCCTGGGCGAGGCTCGCTAGTTCTAGCTCCAGGCGAAGCGGCGGAAACGCATAGGGGTGAAGGAGGCTCGAGGTCAAAATCGAGTGCAGACACGCGCAAGATTCTCGATGTTTTGTGCAGGGCAAGGTCGCCCATTCTCTCTCGAAACCGGCTGTTATGGGGTCATAAAGCGTAATTTCTCCAGCCTGACACAAGTTGGGACAGTCATTTTTACGGAACAGACTTGGTTAACCTAAGCTGGGATCAGAACCCCAGTTCTTGATCTTTGTCAATGTACAGCGCGGCTGCCATTGGCATGAGGATGTCGTTGCGCGTCACAAGGACGCGAGCGGGCATTGTAGAAAGCACTTTGGACTAAAAAAACGACAGTCCATAAAATTTTAACCGTTCTGGTGATCGGTTTTTGCTTTCTCGCAGACAAGCTTCTCACGAGTTAACAAACTGGAACCATCTATATGTCTAATAGTAATTCAACCGCGTCGAGCTTTCTTTCTTCGCTCGGCGTTAACACACATGGCGGTGACTATCTCGACGCTTACGACAATTCCAGCCTTATCATAGAATCGTTAAATTATATCGGCATCTCCAAGGTAAGAGATGCGTATTCAACATATGGCCAGGCTTCGCCGGTCTTGGACGCCATGGCAGCGGCGGGAATCACGTTTGATTTCCGTGTCAGGTCCTGCACGGCGGTGGGCGGCACGGCCGCCCTGACACAATATCTTGCCGACCTGAAGGCCTTCGTGGCAGAGCATCCGGGCTCAGTCGTGTCCATCGAAGGGCTCAATGAAGTCAATCTCGATACAAGTCTCAGCTACAAAGGCCTGACCGGCGCTGCAGCCGGTGCGGTGTTTCAGAAAGATCTCTATCTGGCGATCAAAGCCGATCCGGTTTTGAGCCACATTGGTGTCATCAACCTGTCGGTCGCCAATAACAGTTCCTCGGCCTACGGGACCATCGGCAATATCAGCGATTACGCCGACTTCGCCAATGCGCACGCCTACGCAACGACGACAGGTTCGACAGATTCGCAAATCGAGAAGACGATCGGCCTGGCGAAGCAGGCGTCGTCGGGTGATCCCCTGGTCATCACGGAAACTGGCATTACCACCTACAAAGCTGACAGCTATGTCGGCGCTAGCGAGACGGCTCAAGCGAAAATCATCCTCAACGAGCTTTTCGAGGCCTATGAAGACGGGTCGGTATCGACTTATGTCTACGAACTCTTCGACACACCCTCTTCCGCCGTACGCGGCGAGAAGGAAGCGCATTTCGGCCTCTTCAATGCCGACGGCTCGCCCAAACTTGCCGCCATCGCGCTTCACAATCTGACCACGATCCTGTCTTCCGGGGCGAGTGGCGCAACAGCGACCACCTTCAACTATGCGCTGGCCGGCGCTCCATCGCAAACGCATTCGATGCTGCTGGCGAAGTCTGGCGGGGTCGAAGACCTCGTGGTCTGGGCCGACAAGCAGGTCTGGAACGCCACCACCGACACCGACATTACCAACCCAACTGTCTACGTCACGGTGACGCTCGATCATGTCGAGCCTGTTGTCTATGTCTATGATCCGCTCTCCGGTCTGGCGCCGATTACTGTCTACAGAAATGTCAGTTCCTTCAAGATCCCGGTAAGCGACCATCCGCTGGTCGTGGAATTCGGCGCATCCGGCGCGGTGCAGCAGCAGGCCGAAACGGTTTCCGCAAATCTGACGATGACATCGGCGGAATTCGTCGCGCAGATGGCCGACCTGAAAACCGCGTCCGGCCTGCAATCAATCACGCTCTCCGACACCCACACCCTCGCCGTTTCCTCACTGGAAACGATGAATTACCTGATCGCGCACTATGGCAGCCTGCTCGGCAAGATTTCCGGCGGTTACGATTTCTCCGTCACCTATGGTGATGCCACCTGGACCAAGACGCAGGAATTCAATGCCGCAGGCAGCCTGACTCTTCGCACCGAATATGGCCTGACGAACGGCGTGATCATGAGCAAGGCCGTCTATCATAGCGACGGCTCGATCGAAAACTATGCCTACCACATCACTGGCCAGAGCTACACCTCGACCCACCAGGTCAGAAATGCCGCAGGCAACATTACGCTGATCGAGCGCCTCCATACCGACGGCACCTACGCCTACCGCGAAATAGATGGCACCGACGGCAGCCGGGACATCGCCAACTACAACACTGCCGGCAAGATGGTGACCGACGTCAAGATCGCCAGCGACGGCACCAACACCACCATCTACTACAACACCACGACCGGCTATCCAACGCGCCAGGTGGTCAAGGAAACCGATGGCGACGTGCTGACCACCGTCTATGCGAACGGCATCAAGTCGAGCTATGTCCAGGCCAGCCATCTTGGCTGGACCGAGACAACGACCTACGACACTTCCGGCAGGATGCTGACCGACTACACCGCCTATAGCGACGGCCGCGCGGTCATGAAGACCTACACTGCCGGCGTGCTGATGAAGCAGAACGTTGTCAATGCCGACCACTCGACCGACAACTATATCTACAATATCACCGGCCAGACCTATACCTCGATCCATCAAGGCAACGACGCCAGCGGCAATATCAGGCTGATCGATCGCTTCCACGCCAACGGCACCTACGACTACCACGAAGCGCGCGCCACGGATGGCAGCAAGGTCATCGACAACTATACGAGCAGCGGATCGATCCTCAATCACACGGCGATCGCCAGCAACGGCGCGCGCACTGTCGATTACTATCTTCAGGACGGCACGGGGACCATGCGCGAAGACAGGCTCAGCAGCGGCGGCACCCTGCTGACAAGCGACACGCGCCTGTCCAACGGCACTCACACCATCACTGACTATGCGGAYGCGCAAACCCTGAGCGGCGGCACGCTGAACGAYACGTTCTATTTCCGCAGCATGAARASTGCGACGCTCGACTAYCAGGGCGGCAWCGACACGGYCTAYAATCTCGACCTGACATCGTCGACACACGGCCACATTGACATYSMCCCKGCATTTGCGACSCAGTTCTCCGGCCTGCACATGGCACAGGTSGGGTCGGACGTGGTCATCACCTTCGACAGCCA
>NZ_JBFUFF010000077.1:0-33254 GCF_056403555.1 Rhizobium sp. P2_G2 | reverse complement strand
CCGCGTGTCGTGCGCTTCGGAGCCCGCCAGGACGACAAAGCTTCCGGTGTCATCCAAAGCGTCAGGCTGCCGCGTCGACGAAGCCCTGCCTCGTACTCATGCCAGTTCGTCACCTTGAATTTCATCTTGCCTATGTGATGGCGTCGTGAGGCATTGTGCTTGAAGGGCATCGTGGCGGAGACCAGTTATCGGGCTGGCCCAGCATCTACGACACCGCGTTTAACGATCCCTGCACCAAGGCTGCATCAATCTCGATCTGGCGACCATCCCGGCCGAGGATCCGCGCACCTATGCGATGATCCGCAAGGCCGATACGCTCGGCACCTTTCAGATCGAAAGCCGGGCGCAGATGTCTATGCTGCCGCGTATCAAGCCGCGCACCTTCTACGATCTCGTCATCGAGGTGGCGATCGTTCGCCCCGGTCCGATCCAGGGCGATATGGTGCATCCCTATCTCCGGCGCCGGGAGGGCAAGGAGAAGGTCGACTATCCCAAGCCGGAATTGGAGAACGTGCTCGGCAAGACGTTGGGCGTGCCACTCTTCCAGGAGCAGGCGATGCGGGTCGCAATCGAGTGTGCGGGATTCACTGCCGGCGAGGCCGACCAGCTCCGCCGCGCCATGGCAACCTTCAAGCACACTGGTGGCGTTTCCAAGTTCGGCGAAAAATTGATCTCCGGCATGGTGGCGAACGGCTATGAGCAGGAGTTCGCCGAAAAGACCTTCAAGCAGCTCGAAGGGTTCGGCAGCTACGGTTTCCCCGAAAGCCATGCGGCCTCCTTTGCGCTGATCGCCTATGCCTCCTCCTGGCTGAAATGCTGACATCCCGACGTCTTCTGCGCGGCACTGCTCAACGCCCAGCCAATGGGATTTTACGCGCCGGCCCAGATCGTCCGCGACGCGCGCAATCATGGCGTCGTGGTGCGACCCGTCTGCGTCAACGCCAGCCGTTGGGACTGCACATTGGAGCCGACGGATGACGAAGACCGGTTTGCAGTCCGGCTCGGCATGCGCATGGTCAGGGGTCTGGCCAATATCGATGCTGCGGCGAGCATCACGGCACGCGCCGATCAGCCCTTCGTCTCGGTCGATGATCTCTGGCGCCGAGCCGGGGTGCCGGCAGCGTCTCTGGTTCAGCTTGCCGAAGCGGATGCGTTCCAACCTTCGCTGAAGCTGGCCCGGCGCGAGGCGCTTTGGGCGCTCAAGGCATTGCGGGACGAGCCGCTGCCACTGTTTGCGGCCGCATCGGCCCGCGAAGAGCAAACAGTTTCGGAGATCGTCGAGCCAGCGGTCGCCCTGAAGCCCATGACGTCAGGCGGCGAGGTGGTCGAGGACTATGGTCATGTCGGATTGACACTCAGGAACCATCCGCTGGCGTTCCTGCGGAGTGATTTCAGCCGCCGGCGCATTGTCACCTGTGCCGAGGCAATGCAGGCGCGCGACGGCAAGTGGCTGGAGGCGGCGGGCCTTGTTCTGGTCCGCCAGCGGCCGGGCTCCGCCAAGGGTGTGATGTTCATTACCCTGGAAGACGAAACCGGCATCGCCAATCTCGTCGTCTGGCTGAAAGTGTTCGAGAAATACCGGCGCGTCGTGCTCGGCGCCGCCATGATCGGTGTCTACGGCCGCATTCAGCGGGAAGGAGACGTCGTGCATCTCGTCGCCCATCGGCTGACCGACCTGTCGTCGGAACTTGCAAGTGTTGGTGAGCGCGACACGGAGTTTCCGTTGCCGCATGGACGGGGCGACGAGTTTCATCATGGCTCGCCGGTGCCGGATCCGCGTGGGTTTCCGAAAGGGCCGCGGGCGAAGGATATCGTCGATCCTTATCTGCATCTGGATGCAATCAAAGTGAAGACGCGGGATTTCAGGTAGCGGAAGGGGCGGGTCGCGGGTTCGGTCCGATCAATATCGCACCCAGTGAAATGCTTACAAAACGCGGCGCTCCAAATTGCCAATTGACTGGAACGTGTATTTTAGAGAATTCTTCCATTATCTGAGTTGCAGGGAGGGAGCGACCGGTGCGCACACGATTAATTCTGCTTTCGTATTTTATTTCGATCATGGCAAGCGCTCCTGCTTTTGCGTGGGGTCCGGAAGGGCATCAGGAAGTGGGAGCAATTGCGGATCGCCTCCTAACCGACAATGCGCGCGCCAAATTGAAAGCCATTGTGGGTTTCACCTTGGAGCAGAGCGGCCCATGGCTCKATTGCGTAAAGAGCGTGCGAAACAATGGTGGTGGGAACTTTGCACTTTTCGACGATCCCCAGCACAGGGGCTATTTGCACCCGCAATGCGAACCATTTTTCGTGAACGCTCCTGTCGAACAGGGGCGCATGGAAGACTATGTCCGGCGCAATTGGGACACATGCCGTGCGGATTCCAGCATCGAGATTGCCGCCGACAAGAATTGTTCTGATGTATACGATTATACTGATGTCTCAATTGGACACGACGAATACCGACTGGGCTATGCGGGGACGTCGAAATTTGACGTGGTCAGCGCTATAAATGCGGCCATCCACAAGCTACGGGATCCAACATCAGCGACAGAAATCTCGATTGCTGATGAGAAGGAGGCCGTTTTGATGCTCGCACATTTGGTTGGTGACTTGCACCAGCCTTTGCATGTCGGGGCGATATACCTCGACAAGAACGGCCAGCAACTCGACCCCGACACCGGCACTTACGATAAGATCACACAAACGCAGGGCGGCAATTTGCTCGAACATCTTCGAATGGATGGTCGTCACAGGAGCTTTCACTCGGAGTGGGATTCCCTTCCAACGGATGAAAAAATTGCCATAGACCAGGAAGATTTTTTGGCTGCGAAGGCCATAATGGAAAGTGATATCGCCAACAACCCGGTTCCTTTCTTCTTTTTTTCCCGCTCTTCATTGCCTCGTCCCGAGGCAACACATACAGTCTTGGGATAGAAACCAGATGAAATTCCTTGTGCCGGCCGTGTTGTCGAGGTGCGGCTGACCATGAATGTACGCGACAATGGTAATGCTTCGGTATATACCTGATATAGCAAAACAGGAGTTTGCCATGTCGACCAAAGCTGTTTTCACGATGAAACTGGAGCCGGAACTGCGCGATACGTTCATGGCCGAAGCCGCAGCGGATGACCGGCCAGCAGCCCAGGTCCTGCGCGAGCTGATGCGCGAATATATCAACCGTCGCCAGCAGTCGCGCCAGTACGATGACTACTTGCGTCGCAAAGTGGAGATCGCGCGCGCACAGCGTGATGCCGGCATGCATGTCTCCAATGACGAGGTGGAAGCCGAAGCAACAGCTCGCCGCGCGGAACTTCAGCGTCGGGCCAATGAGGCCGATCTGTGAAAGTCCGATGGATTGCAGCGGCACGCCAGGATCGAGCCGATATCGTCGATTACATCGGAGTCGAGAATCCGCGCGCAGCCCTCAAGATGGACGAGCTATTCAGCGAGGCGGCCGAAAAGCTCGGCGATTTCCCAATGCTGGGCCGTATGGGCAAGATTCCTGGTACGCGTGAAATCATCCCGCATGAAAGTTACCGGCTTGTCTATGAAGTGGACGAACCAGGAGACACGGTATGGATAATGGCGCTCGTGCATACTGCTCGCCAATGGCCGCCGACCGGGGACGAATAATCGCCTTGTTCGACTGAGGTGCTTGCGGAGGCTTGGGCAAAAAAATGGGCCGCCGGAAAAAATCCGCGGCCCTTAGGTATGAAGGTAATTAAAACCTCCAGAGGGGAACAGCTGCGGMGGCGGCACTGGGAGGAAACCGCCATGTGCATCAGCTGTAGGCATAATGCCCGACTATTGATCAAAGGGGAAACATTTATTGTGCAACGCAGCCATGCAGATGCTGCACCGCACCCAAATTCCCGATCTTCTTAGTGGTCGCGTTGCCCTCACGCAGCCTGTGCGACTGGCTCCGCGCCGTTGCGTGCTTCCGCGGCAAGCGCGGCGTCGACCTCGCGAAGCTGCCGGCGCTTCTCCGTAAGTTCTTCGGCGAAGGCGAACACGCTGCCCTCACGCGAACCGTAGGAAGCGAGCCGTCGCTGCGCCTCCTGCAGGCGTTGGCGATAGCGATCCTGCTCACCTTCGAAGCCGTCGAGTGCGTGTTCGAGCCGGGAGATGGCGCCGAGGGGCGTGACCGTGATGGCGAGATCGATCTCGTAGCCGGCGCCGGTGCGCCGAAGCATGGTCGCGTAACGATAACCGTCACCCTTGCCGAAGCGTTCGCCGTCGAACACAAGATCGAAGCCGCCGATCGAGGCCAGAACGACTTCCCCCTCCTGCTGCAACTGGACGAGCGTCAGGATTTCCCGCATCAGCGCCCGGCCGGCGTCCTTTCGTTCGTTGAAGGACTTGTCCACAACGGTGATAGTGAAGGCATCGGCGGCAGTCGAGACACGGCGGCCGATATCCTGTCCGATCTCCGCGATGCGCCGGGTCGATGTCTCGATATCGCGTTCGGCATCGCGGATCTGCCGGCGAACGGCGAACTGGTCGTCGTCATGGGCGGCGCGCAGCCTGTCGAGGCGGGCGATATCGGCTTCCAGTCCCGCCTTCTGCATCAGTCGTTCATCGCCCGAGGCGATCGCCTTGGCCATGGCGAACTGATTGGCCGCCCCTTCGCCGAGATCATCAAGGCGGCGGATCGAAGTATCGCCGGAAAATGCGGCAGCGATGAAGCGTGCCTTGCGCTCGTTGTTCTGCCACATAGAGGCGTCCAAAGATCCCTCGGTTGCGTAGGCGAAGATATCCACGACGTCATGCTGGTTGCCCTGCCGGACGATACGGCCCTCGCGTTGCTCGATATGCGAGGGAAGCCACGGCACGTCGAGGTGATGCAGCGCTTTCAGCCTCARCTGGGCATTGACGCCGGTGCCCATCGTTTCCGACGATCCGATCAGAAAGCGGACCCGACCGGCGCGGACCTCTGCGAACAGGCGCTGTTTGGTCTCGGTCCTCTTGTAATCCTGCATGAAGGCGATTTCGTTGGCCGGCACGCCAAGCCGGATCAGTTCGTCGCGGATCCAGCGGTAGGCCGAGAAGCCGCGGCTCTTCTCGACATTGATCGTTCCGAGATCGGAGAAGATCATCTGCGCGGCGCCGGGCAGTTCGAACGGCTTGCCGTCCGGACGGAGATAGGTGTTTTCCGCCGTTTCCTGCCAAATGCGAAATGCGTTGCGGATCAGGAGATTGAGCTTGTTGTGCTCTTCGTTGTCGTTGGCGGGGACGACGAGCCGGAGATCGATTGCCGCGTGGCGGCCGTCGGTAATGACCGAAAGTAGGATATCGTCGCCGGGTTCGGCCGGCCGCTCGCGCATCTCGATCGCCTTGATGCGTGCGTCGAGGATTTGCTGATAGGCCTTGAAGGCGGGCGTCGGCTTAGCGGTGAGGATTTGCCGGCGGCCGGTGGAGATATCGGGAACCTTGACGTACTCCCTGAGGTCCGCGGGCAAGACCACGTCAGCGAAGCTGCGGAACATGGCAATTAGTTCGGGCACGTTCACGAAGCTCGCAAACCGGCTGACCGGCTTGTATTTGCCGGATGGCTGGATCTCGAGCTCGGTGGTCGTGTSGCCAAAGCAGGATGCCCAGGCGTCGAACTCGTGCAGCCCGCGCTCATGCAGGGCGTCGCGGCCCAGCAGCCGCTGGATCGAGAACATTTCGCCGAGCGTGTTGGTAATTGGCGTGCCGGAGGCCAGCACCAAAGCGCGGCCGGGATTCTTGCTCTCGATGAAGCGGGACTTCACATAGAGGTCCCAAGCACGTTGCGACCCATTCGGGTCAATGCCCTTCAGCGTCGACATATTGGTGGCGAAGGACAGCTTGCGGAACTCCTGCGCCTCGTCGACGACGATCTGGTCGATGCCAATTTCGGAGATAGTCAGCAGGTCGTCCTTGCGAGTGGAGAGCGATTCCAGGCGTTCTTTCAGACCCTCCTTCAAGCGCTCGAGGCGCTTACGAGTGACCCGGTCGTCGCTGTCGACCTTGATCAGAAGGTCCTCGTAGAGCTGCAACTCATCCTGGATCATTTCCTGCTCGAACGCGGACGGCACCGAAATGAACCTGAAGGCCGAATGCGTGATGATGATCGCGTCCCAGGTGGCAGTGGCGGCACGGCTGAGGAATCTCGCCCGCTTGTCCTTGGTGAAATTGGTTTCGTCGGCGACGAGGATGCGGGCGTTCGGGTAGAGGGCGAGAAACTCGCGAGCCGCCTGGGCAAGGCAATGTCCCGGCACGACCAGCATCGCCTTGGCGATCAGCCCGAGCCGACGTTGCTCCATAATCGCCGCTGCCATCGTCATGGTCTTGCCGGCGCCGACGGCATGCGCAAGGTAGGTGGACCCCGACGAGATAATCCGCCAGATGCCGCGTTTCTGGTGCCCATAAAGAACAAAGGCGCCAGAGGCGCCGGGAAGCTTGAGATGAGAACCGTCGAACTTTCGCGGTGCGATATTGTTGAAGCGGTCGTTGTAGACCCGCGCCAGCCGATCGGTTCGATCAGGGTCGGTCCAGACCCAGTTCTGGAAGGCCGTCTTGATCTTCTGCAGCTTGTCGCGGGCGGCCTCCGTGTCGACGACGTTCAGCACCCGGCGCTCGCCGTCAGCGTCCTTGAAGACGTCGAAGATCTGCGGGACACGGCTGTTCAGCGCATCGGCGAGCAGTTCGCCGGCATGCCGGCGGCTCGTGCCCCATTCAGAGGTGCCGGCTGCGCTGTAACCAAGCTGCCGCGCCTCGACCGTCCATGAGCCGAGTTCGGGCATGTGATGGATCCTGACATCGGCGCCCATCGTCTCACGCACGAAGGTGACGACGTCGGCAGCCGGGATCCAGGGAGCGCCGAGACGCGCGGTGATGTCGGATGGGCTGAGGTCGGCCGGCTGCACCGCCTGCAGGGCGTGAACATTGCGCTCGAAGCCGGGATCGAGGGCGGCGGCCGCTTCGGCAACGGCGAGCTTCGTCCGGACAGGACCAGAGAGATACGCGTCCGACGTCTGCCAGGAACCGTCGGCCGGATCGCGGAAGATGGCATCGCCGAGCTCATCGAGCACGGTGTCTGCATCCACGTGCAGCAGTTCGGCGATATGCTCGATATCGACGCGGCCGCGCTCGTTCAACACGACCGCCAGCGCATCCGCGGCCGAGGTGATGACGGGCGGGGCAGGGGGCGAAATCACTCGTTCGGAAAAGATCGGTCCGAGCTTTGCGGTGTCCGTCTCGAGATCATAGTCTTCAATGGATGCGACCAGCCAGCAATCGGGATCGTCTCGGAACGGCTGGAGGTTCGGCTGGCGATGCGTTTCGCGCACTTCCCCGGTTTCGGGATCCTCGGCGATCGAGACGGTCGTGTGGTTGATCGGTCCGAAATCGCGAACGAAGTTCGCCYATGCAATACGCAACCGTACTTRCAGATCGCGCCATGGGCGATCCAGCTCCTGCGCCTTGAGGATTTCGCGGACGGCATCGCGGATCGGGATCAGCTTCTTGATGATCCGGACATGCTTTTCGGCAATTCCCTCGCCGCTGCGTGCCTTGCGCACCTGAATCGTCACCGGCGCACCGTCGATCACCTGCATCAGCCCGTATAGTTTGTCGACGAAATAACTGCCTTCGCAGGCCCGGGCATTGTCGGAACGAAGGTCGACGATTTCCGTAAGTTCGTCCTCCAGATCGATGTCGATTGCGGTCGGCTCGCCGTCGTAGAGATCTCCCGGTAGGAGGGCGATGGCTGCCTTGAGCGCGGTGGCGAGTTCCTCGCCGGCACGAGACCGGCATGTATAGGTCTCCCCGAAGGGACCCGAAGTGAGCGCATGATCTCCGAGCACGAACTCCGGCTGCTCGGCGAACCAGCGGTTCACGCGGATCGCGCCCTCGTCATCGCTTGCCGGGCGGACCTCCTGCAGGTCGAGCCAGGACAGGTCGCCTTCCTTCTCTCCCGTCTTTCGCTTGCGGAAGAAGAGGATATCAACCACGACGTCCGTGCCGGCGTCGCGGCGGAAGCTGCCTTCAGGCAGGCGGATCGCCGCAATCAGGTCAGCGGACTTGGCAATGTGCTCACGTGCAGAGCTATCAACCTTGTCCATCGTGCCGGCGCTGGTCACGAACGCGGCCACGCCGCCTGGCTTCAGAAGATCGGTCGATCGGGCGATGAAATAGTCGTGCAGCCTGAGACCCAGAGCACGATAGTGCCGGTCGGAGCGAACCGCTCGGTCGGAGAAGGGCGGATTGCCGATCGCGAGATCATAGACGGCGTTGAGATCGGTGCGCACGAAGTCGGCGTTGATGATGCGCGCCTTCGGCTGAAGCAGTTTCACGATACGCGCCGTGACGGGATCGAGCTCGATCCCGGTGACGTAGCTGATGTTGCGGTACTCTCTCGGCATCAGCGCCGGGAACAGGCCCGTCCCGATTCCCGGCTCCAGCACGCGGCCGCCGCGCCAGCCGAGCCGCTGCAAGCCCGTCCAGATCGCCCGAATGATGAACTCGGGCGTGAAATGGGCGTACTGTGTGCAGCGGGCCAGCGACGCATAATCTCCCTCGCTGACGGCCGACTCCAGCGAACTGCCGAGGTCGTCCCAACCGTCACGGAAGTCGACTTCGCCCGGTCGGCGAAACATGCCATTCGCCAGTTCGCCGGCGCCGAAGCCGGTAAAGCGGATCAGCCTTGCCTGTGCGGCCGCAGTCGCCGGCAGATCGAGTTTCTCGAGTTCGTGGGCCGTGAGGATGTCCGTCGATCCGGAGCGCGAAGAAGACGCTGGTCATCTGCCCAGTCAGGAACTCCCGCATTGCGAACATCGAGCCGCGGATCCAGAGCGGCGGCAGGAGTTCGAACATATAGTCGTGCTCAGCCTCGCCGGTCTCGAACCACTCGCCGCCATAAAGCGCCGTCRCATCGCCGTCCCACCGGTTCGGTCGCTGGGCATGACGGTCGAACATTCGAAACATCTGTTGGCGGCTTGCGACGCCCTGAAAGATCTTGCGGATTGCGGGAGAAGAATTCATCTGCGGCTCCTTCCGAGGTTTTCGGACCGAAGTGCGACCGTGTTCTTACGACATTGTCATCCTCTTCAGTCCTTCATGACCCCTTCCGGGCCGCCGGCATCGCGACCGCCGGGGTCAAGGGCCGGCTCCGCCGGGCGAAGCCTCCCTTGACGCTGGTGGCGCGCATGCGGCACGCCTCTTTCCTTTCTTTCCCTCTTTCCCGCCCCTTTTGAGTTTCAGGGTTTCATTCCAATCCTCCGCGGGCGGGCGCAGCCGCATCCAGTCGCAGCCAACATTGTCGGCAAGCGCCGTTGAGGCCGCAGCTCATTAATTGAACCTTTCGTAGAATGATCATCGAAGAGCCGGAACCGCGCCAGAAGGGCATTTATGAAGCGATTTTTGTTAAATATTTGAAATATAACACAAAAATCAGATAAGTTCTATTATGGAACAAAGGTCCCGACGCTGATGTCTTTGCCGAACTTTTCCGCCCACAGCCTAACGGTCTGGTGCGAGATGATGACGCTACGCRCCGCCAGTACGTCGTCAACCAGGCGCAATCGTCATTGCCGAGGCAAACGAGTTGGCGAGGGCAGCGCTCGCCATCGGACGCAGGATCAAGCGCACCCATCGCTATCCCCGGACGATGACTTCAGACATAGACTTCATCGTTAACCGCCGCAGGCCTGTCGTTGTTGGTTGTGGCTACGCAAGCCACGCAGTCAAGTTCGGCCCTGCGCCCTGCCGCCAGTCTCCGATGTCGTCGAACGCAGGGAAGTGTCAAGTCCAACGCGACGCGACTGAGAGAGCCTCAAACGCTCCACCCCGCAAGTGCGCTGATCACGCGATAAGGTGCGATCCATCAGCGACCTATTATGTGACCGCCGAACGATTTATTTATTGGGGAGTTGAACGGAGCGGAACCGCAGACTCGGGCACCAATGACGAAGTTACAGCCTTTTGACCAGCCCACCCTTAAACCGACTCTTACCCGATACCCGACCTAGAGGACCCTTCCGAAATGAAATATTCCTGACCCCGTCGGTTTGGCGTGCGCGAGGATCAAATAGCCCTATGATCGATCCGTATCACATACTCGGCATCGCACGAACGGCGAGAGAGGATGAGATCAAGGCTGCATTCAAGCGATGGGCCAAGGCGACGCATCCGGATGCCGGCGGCGCGGTTGAAGAGTTTGTCCGCGGGCAGAAGTCAGCGGAACTGCGGCTCGATCCGCTACGGCGAAAAGTCTTCGACGCGACCGGCTTCGATCCAACCCTTGCTGATCCCGCGGATCTCCAGGGCGCCCTGGTGATCGAGAAACTGATTAACGACGTCGTGCTCGACGAGCGTGCACCGGGGTCGTTCGATCTCGTGGCCCTCATGCAGGCACGTCTCGCGGACGACGCCCGCAAAGCACGCCGCCACATTCGCGAAATGGACAAGCATATCGCGCGCGTGGCCGGTCATCTCGAACGGCTTGGCATTCGGCCCGCCACCGACCCGCTCGGGCACATGCTGCGGACGCGGGTGGAGGTCATGAGAAGCATGAACCTCGAGTCGGAAAAGCAGATCACCGCCCTGGAACGCGCCCGAAAAATGCTCGATGCCTATGTCTATTCGGTCGACACGCCTGAAGAGAAAGCAGGCACGGAGCGGCGGCAAGCAAAGACGATCTCGGACCGATGAGCAGCGCGAGCGTCATCTCAGCCAATACAATTGGCGCAATCTGGAAGCCAATAGTCTCGCTTCGGGTTATCTGGCTCAGGCGCGCATTTTCGCACCGAATGTCACCGTGGACTTATTCTCGTAACAGCGAAGCTTGACGCATATCATTGGCCGCCAAACACCGGCGCGACAGCATAGCTGCCTTGGCCTCGAATTTCGAAACCGACCTCAATCAGACTGCGTCCCGATTGGCGAATTGGGCGATTGCTTGGCGTGTCAGGAAACTTATGGGCGGACAGCCACACCATACGCTTCAGACCGAGCCTTGAATATTTACCCCTTGCACACTCCGCATAAATCTGTTCAGTTGACTGGACAACTTTGGAAACAGTGATGGCGCGACTTCTGGACACCGGAGAGCCTTATTATCTGCAGATCGCCGGCAGGCTCCGCGATATGGTCGTTACTCTGCCGGCCGGCGAGCGCCTGCCAAGCGAGCCGCAGCTTGCCAAGGATTTCAGGGTCAGCCGTTTCACTGTCGCAAAAGCAGTGGAGCAACTGGTCAAGGATGGCCTGATCGTTCGCAAGCAGGGCAGCGGAACGTTCGTGGCCGAGGCGCCGCTGAGGCGCCAGCCGGGCTACCTGCTCTCTTTCACCGAGGCGGTGGTGGCGGCCGGGCATAAGGCGACGCACCAAGTGCTTGCCTTCCGACCGGTGGACTGGTGGCCCGGCCTCCCCTATTCTCCCGAGACGCCGCTCATCCTGTTCGATCGACTGCGCTTTGTCGACGGGATCGCGGTGGCCAGGCACCGTTCGATCCTGTCGGCCGAACTGGCCGCGGCAATCGGTCTGACGGAAGGCGTCGCCAAGACGCCCGATTTCTCGCTTTACCAGCATTTCGAGGATCACGGCCTGACGGTCGCCACCGCCAATGAACGGCTGGTTGCGCGACTGGCCGATGCCGAAGAGCGTGCGCTGCTCGATCTCGCGGATGACACCGTCGTCGTCTCGGTCAGCCGCCACACCTTTTCATATGATGGGACGCCGCTCGATGCCGTCGATGCGGTCTATGACGCCCGCCACTACTCGTATGAAGCAAGGCTGACACGACAGCCAGACATTGGGAACCAACAACAAACACTGGAGAGAAAAGATGAAACTCAAAGCTTTGACGTGGATGGCCACAACGGTCCTCGTCTCGGCCCWTGGGGCGATGGCGGCCCACGCCGCTGATGCCAAACCGGCAGCGCTGATCATCGCTCAGGGCGGCCTTGGCGACCAGTCCTACAACGATCTCGCCTATGCCGGCTTCAAGCGGGCGCTCAAAGATACCGGCATCCAGGGCAAGCCGGTCGAATCCAAGGACGTTGTCGCCCAGGCAGCCGACATTTTGCGCCGCGCGGCGGATGCCGATTTCGGCCTGGTGGTCGACCTCGAATATTCGCATGGCGAGCCGATGGCCGAAGTTGCTAAGGATTACCCGGACACAACCTTCGCCATCCTCAATCAGGTGATCAAGGGCAACAACATCGCCTCGGTGTTGTTCCAGGAACAGGAAGGCTCCTATCTTGCCGGCATGCTGGCGGCGCAGGTGACGACCGACACGTCGATCAAGGGCATCAACCCGCAGCCGATCATCGGCGTCATCGGCGGCACCAAGTCGGCGGGTATCGACAAGTTCATTGCCGGTTTCATCGAAGGCGCCAAGGCGGTCAATCCGAAGATTGTGGTCAAGGTCGCCTATTCCAACAATTTCGGTGACCCGGCGCTGGGCCAGCAGATGGCCAAGGCGATGTTCGAGGAAGGCGCCGACATCATCTACCAGGTGGCCGGCGGCACGGGCATCGGCATCATCCAGGCGGCCAAGGAATCCGGCCACTACGCTATCGGCGTCGATGGCGACCAGGATGGCCTGGCGCCGGGCAATGTGCTGACCTCGATGATCAAGCGCACCGATGTCGCGGTCGAGAATGTCGTGAAGGACTATGCCAAGGGTGAGAAACTCGGCGGCAAGACCATTTCCTTCGGCCTGAAGGACAACGGCGTCGGCCTTTCCGAGATGAAATACACCAAGAACATCATTCCGGCCGCCTATTTGCAGAAGGTCGAACAGGCCAAGGCCGACATCATCTCGGGCAAGATCAAGGTCTGGAACGTCGTTGACCAGGGCTACCCGGACTGGCTGAAATAGGACAGCGCCGCTAAGCATCATGGCCTCGACCAACCAACTTCCACAGCATCAACGCGTGCGCCTCGGCGCACGCGGCGTGACGCGCCGGTTCGGTCTGCTGACCGCCAACGACCACGTGGACTTCTCGGCCCTTGCCGGGACGATCCATGCGATCGTCGGCGGCAACGGCGCCGGCAAGTCGACGCTGATGCGCATCCTGCAGGGCGTGGACAGACCAGACGAAGGCACCGTGATCGTCAATGGAGAACCGGTATCGCTGTCCGGCCCGGCGGAAGCGTTCAAGCTGGGCATCGGCATGGTGCATCAGGAATTCATGCTGGTGCCGGGGCTGACGCTGCTCGAAAACCTGATCCTGGCGCGCGAGCCCGTGAAAGGCATTGGTGTCATCGACCGTGCCAAGGCGCTGGACGCGGCGCGAGCACTTGAAAAGCAGGCAGGTGTGAAAGTCGACTGGGACCAGCCGGCCAATACGGCACCGGTGCATGTGCGGCAGATCGTCGAGATCCTCCGCCTCCTCTATCGCGGCGCCGATGTGCTGATCCTCGACGAGCCGACCGCTGTTTTGGCGCCGTCGCAGATCCGCGAGCTCATGGTTCTGTTGCGCCGCCTGCGCGACGAGGGCCGCACAATCCTGTTCATCAGCCACAAGCTGGGCGAGGTGCTGGATATCAGCGACGATATCACCGTCATGCGCATGGGCAAGGTGATCCGCAGCATGAAGGCATCGGACACCGGCAAGGCGCAACTGGCGGAGCTGATGATCGGCGAAATCCTGCATGAGACGAAGGCGCGGCCCGGCCAACCGGGTAAGACAGTGCTTTCCCTGGAGCATGTGTCGGTAGATGATGGGCGTGGCATCGTCAGGCTTTGCAATGTGAGCCTCAATGTGCGCATGGGCGAAATCGTCGCTGTCGCCGGTGTCGCGGGCAACGGTCAGGATGAACTGATCGGCGCGGTGACTGGGTTGATGCCCGTGAGCTCCGGCAGGCTGACGCTCAATGGCAAGGACATCACGACACTACCCCTGCCGGCACGGCGCGCCACGGGCCTCGCCTATCTCAGTCCGGATCGTGCCGCGGAAGGCCTCTGCCTGGAAGCTTCGATCGCCGAGAATGCCATTGCCGGCCATCACCGGCAGAAGAATTTCGTCAGCGCCGGCATATTGAAGCTCGGTGCAATCGGCGCCCATGCCGAACGATTGCTCGATCGTTATTCGGTGAAACGCACTTCCGCCAATTTGGCGACATCGAGCCTTTCCGGCGGCAACCAGCAGCGCGTCGCCATTGCCCGCGAACTCGACGGTAATCCGAATTTGCTGGTCGCCTGCCAGCCGACGCGCGGCGTCGATATCCGCGGCATCGCCTTCATCCATCAATGCCTGCTCGATTATCGCGACCGCGGCGGTGCTGTCCTGCTGGTATCGGAAGAACTGGACGAGATCCTGACGCTCGCCGACCGCATCATCGTCATCTACAATGGCGAGTTGTGCGGCGAACTCGCCCGTGGCGGCGATATCGAGATGATCGGTCGGATGATGCTTGGGGAGGCTGCCTGATGACGACTGTCGTCTCCCCTGCCCCCACCCGGCGCGGCACGCTGCTGCTGAAGCCGCTTGTCGAGACACTGCTGCCGCTAATCCTGGCGCTCGTTCTGGCGGCCATCGTGCTCTTGCTCGCCGGGCATAATCCGCTGGAAGTCTACGGCCTGCTGGCGACCGAATCCTTCGGCTCGATAAAGCGCATCGCCGCAACGCTGGCCGCTTCGACGCCCCTGATCTTCACCGGCATCGCTACGGCGATCGCCTTTCGCACCGGCGCCTTCAATGTCGGGGTCGAGGGCTGCGTCAATGTTGGCGGCCTAGCCGCCGCCTTTGTCGGCTTCACCTTCGCCTCGCTGTCGGGTTTCATCCTTCTGCCGGCGGCGCTGATTGCTGCTGCCGTGGTCGGCACGCTCTGGATGCTGATCCCCGGCCTGTTGAAATCGCGCCTCGACGTCGACGAGGTCGTCACCACGCTGATGCTGAATTTCATCGCCGCGAGCCTGACCGCCTGGCTGGTCAACGGGCCTTTGCTGGCGCCGGGCTCGGCCAATTCCGCCACACCGATGATCGCCGATGCCGCCCGCCTGCCGAAGCTGATGCGCGGCTCGACGCTGAATGCCGGTTTCCTGATCGCGCTGGCGCTGGTCGTGCTCTACTGGCTGTGGGGCAAGTGGGCAGCGCTTGGTTTCGAGACGCGGATTGCCGGCATGAACGCTCGCTTCGCCACGGCCTCCGGCATGAACGTTCCTGGTCTCGTGCTGAAGATGATGCTGCTCTCCGGCGCGATCGGCGGACTGGCCGGCGGCGTCCATGCGCTTGGCACGGTCTATCGCTATGTCGCCGGCTTCTCGCCGGGCTATGGCTTTGTCGGCATCGCCGTGGCGCTGCTCGGGCGTGGCAATGCCTGGGGCGTGCTTTTGGCCGCGATCCTGTTCGGTGCTCTCGCCACGTCTGGCGCGACCATCCAGCTGTTCAGCGACGTGCCGATCGAGATCGTCAACATCATGCAGGGCATGGTGATGATCTTCGCCGTCGCGCGCTTCAGCAATCTGTGGAAGAGGCGCGCGCCATGATCGACAATGTCATCCATGCCGCCCTGATCATGACAACGCCGGTGCTGCTCGCCGCCCTTGGCGGGCTCATTAACCGCGTGGGCGGGCTGGTCAATATCGGCCTGGATTCAATGATGCTGGTCGGCGCACTGATCGGTGTCATCCTCGCCGCAAATCATGGTAGTTGGGCGGTGGCATTGCTTGGCGCGGGGCTGGCCGGTGGGCTCATGGGCCTGCTGATGTCGCTGATCATCACCCGGCTCGACGCCAACGAGATCATTGTCGGCCTCGGTTTCAATATCGTCGCGGCCGGCTTGGTGCGCTTCTTCCTCAAATCGGCTTATGACACGTCGGGTACGCTCAGCCTTCCCGATGTCAATCGGTTGCCGCGCTGGGATATCCCCGTGATCAAGGACATTCCCGTGCTCGGCGCGATCTTCTCCGGCCACGACATCCTCACTTGGCTCGCTTGGCTGATCGTGCCGGTCACGGTCTGGTTCCTGGCGCGGACGCGGGCCGGTTTGCGCTTGCGTGCGGCCGGCGCAGGACCGAAGGCAGCCCGCGCGCTGGGCCTCGAGCCGTTGTGGACGCGCGATACATCGACTGTCTTTGCCGGCTTCATGGTCGGCCTGGCCGGCGCCTATCTCTCGATCGGCGTGGTCGGCATCTTCAACGAAGGCATCACCGCCGGCCGCGGCTTCATCGCGCTCGCCGCCTTCTATTTCGGCCGCAACCGCCCGGTCATGACCGCCGTCGGCGCGCTGCTCTTCGGTTTCTTCGATGCTTTCCAGATCCGCCTGCAGGGCCGCGGCGTGCCGGCAGAGCTTGTCCAGACGCTGCCCTATGTGATGGTCATCGTCATCCTCACCCTGATCGCCATCACAGCCCGGAAATCCCGCGGAGCCCGCTTATGACCGACAGACCCAAGACCGCGCTGCTGCTGGTCGACGTGATCAATTCCTTCTTCGAGCCCGGCCATCCGAACTATTATCCGGGCGTGGAAAAGGTGCTGGCGCCGATGCGCCAGCTTCGTGAACATGCGCGTGCGAGCGGTTCCATCGTCGTCCATGCCGTCGAGCGCCATCGGCCGGAATTCGACGATTTCGAATGGAAGAAGCTGCCGATCCATCACCTGCAGGATGCCCATGACGCCGATTTCTTCGGGGATTTCCGGCCTGAGGGAAAAAACGAGACGGCTGTTTACAAGCGCCGCTTCAGCGCCTTCTTCGCCACCGACCTGGCGCTGTTCCTCACCGAGCAGAAGGTCGGCCGCGTCATCATCGCCGGGGTCAAAACCAATGTCTGCATCCGCGCCACCGCGCAGGATGCCTTCGCCAATGGTTTCGAACCTGTGATCGTGCGCGAGGCGACCAATTCCAACCGGCCGCATCTGGCTGAGGCCTCGCTGGAGGACATCGACCGCTATATGGGCCGCGTCGTCAGCCTTGCCGAGGGCCTGGAGATGCTGACATGAGCGGCATCGTCATCACAGGTTATGCCAGCCTCGATCATGTCGTCGTGCTTGACGGCGCCATACGCTCCGGCCGGACGACCACGATCGTCGGCAGGTCGGAAAAAGCCTGGCCGCGGCTGGGCGGTGGGCCGGCCTATGTCGCACAGGCGGTGAGAACGAATTATCTGGGTCTGGTCGCGCCGATCAGTTGGATCGGCAAGGACGCCACGGGGCAGACCTATCTGTCCCACTTGGCTGCACGCAACATCTCCGCCATAGGCGTGGCCCAGATCGAAGGTGCCCGTACGCCGATCGCAGTCCTGGCTTATGACCCCAACCGGGATTGCGCCTGCCTCTACGATCCCGGCCTGCCGCCCACGATCGGCCTCGATGACGACCAACGGCAGTTGATCCGCAATGCCGACTGGATCGTGGTGACGATCGGCCCGGCCGTGGTGACGGACGAGATCCTGTCCATGATCCTCCCTGACCAGAAGCTGGCCTGGATCGTCAAGAACGATCCCCGCGCAATCACGCCCGTGCAGATGTCGGCACTCATTGGCCGCGCCGATCTGATCTTCTGCAATGGCCGCGAGCGCGAATTCCTCCATGGCGCCTCCAAGGGCGGGACGCCGCGCGCGGATCAGCTGATCATCGAAACGCAAGGCCGTCGCGGCGCCTTTTTCCTTCGTCATGGAAAAAGCCTTCTCGTGCCGGCCCAACCGATCGATGTCGCTGATCCGACCGGCGCCGGCGACACCTTTGCCGGCGGCGTCATCGCCGCGATGATGAATGGCGAAACCGATCTCCAGGCCATCGGGCTTGCCGGCAATGCCAGTGCCCGCGCATTGCTCCTGGAACGGAAATCCGAAGAAAGCTGATGCAATGACCAAGCAAGAACAGACGAGCCGCGCCTGGTATATCGGCGCCAAACGCGAGGAGGTCGGCGAAGCGGCAATCCTGGTCGGCGATCCCGCCCGCATCGCCCGCATCGCCGAACATATGACCGACGTTCATTTCGTGCCCGAACAGCGCGGTCTGAAAACCGTGACCGGCACACGCGGCGGCACGCGCATCACTGTGACCGCCTTCGGCATGGGCGCGCCGATCGCCACCATCGTGCTGCATGAACTGCACGCGCTCGGCATCTGCAATTTCCTCCGCATTGGCACCGCCATGGCCGTGCCACCCGCCAGGCTGGGCGATTTCGTGCTGGCCGATGGCGCACTGCGCGCTGACGGCACATCCAACACCTATGCGCCGCTCGGTTTCCCGGCGATTGCCGATTTCGACCTCAACACCGTGCTTCGCGCGCGCCTGAAGACGCATGGCGGGAGCTGGCATGCCGGCATTTTCGGCACCTATGACGGCTTCTATACCGAGATGTTTGCGCTTTCCGGTGAGCGCCGGCAGATGATCGACACGCTCAAGCAGGACATCCAGCGGCTTGGCCTGATCGGCACCGACATGGAGACCGCGTCGCTGCTGACGGCGGCGCGCATCCTCGGCGTCCGCGCCTCCACCCTCTGCGTCGCCACCGTCGACGCCCACACCCAGGAAAAGATCGACGAGGCGCTGATGGCCACGCTCGAACGCGACATGTTCGAGATCGCGCTCGATGCGATGCAGACCATGGTTTCGGCCGAATGAAGGAAGCATGACATGACCGCACTCTCCACACGCTATTTCAACACGCTGATCGAACGGCTGGAAAAGGTCCGCGACCAACAGGTGGCCGCGATCGACAAGGCTGYCGAGCGCTGCGCCAGGTCGATCGCCGCGGGAAAACTGGCCTTCACCTTCGGCACCGGCCATGGCGCCATTCCGGCGCTCGAAAGCTTTCCGCGCACCGGCACGATCGTCGGCTTCCGGCCGATCGTCGAAAGCACGATGATCTCCTTCCACCATGTCTGGGGCGACATGGGCGCGCGGCAATATCGCTTCATCCACGCGCAGGAAGGCTATGGCAAGGCGATCATACGCTCGCACCAGATGGATCCGGCCGACACGATGATCCTGTTCTCGCATTCCGGCATCAATGCCGTGATCATGGACATCGCCATCGAATGCAAGGCGCGCGGCATCGGCCTGATCGGCGTCACCTCCATCCCGCATTCCTCCGCCACGCCATCGCGCCACTCCTCCGGCAGGCGCCTCTTCGAGGTCGCCGATGTGGTGGTCGACACCGGTGCGGCGCTCGCCGATGCCGCCATCAAGATCGACGGGCTGGAGCATCCGGTGGGGCCGACCTCGACCAGCGTCACCATCGCCATCGCACATGCCATCGTTTCGACCACGGCCGAAAAACTGGTGCGGCAGGGCATCAAGCCCGGCGTCATGGTTAGCCCCAATACGACCAGCAAGGAAGCGGCCAATGCCCAGAACGACGCCAATTACGATGCGCTCTGGGCGCGGCTGAAGGCACGGTGAGAGCATGAACCGCAAACTCTTCATCGGCGGCCACTGGCTGGATTCCGTTGCCGGGGACACCGCCGTCATCCACGACCCAGCCACCGGCGATCCGGTCGGCACCAGTTCCATTGCCAAGGCCGCCGACGTCGACGTGGCAGTCGAGGCCGCCACTCGCGCCTTCCCGGCTTGGTCGGGGATGCATCCCGACAAGCGCGCTCAGATCATGCACCGCGCTGCCGACCTGATCGCCGAACGCATCGACCTGATCGCCGACATCCTCACCCGAGAACAGGGCAAGCCGGTTCCGGATTCCAAGAAGGAAATCGCCTTCGGCATCGAGGTCATCCGCTACTATGCCGAGGAAGGCCGCCGCGTGCACGGCTCGCTGCGCCCCGCCTCGCGCGCCGATATCCGCAACATCGTCACCTCGCATCCAGTCGGCATCGTTGGCGGCATTATTCCATGGAACTATCCAGTCGATCTCTATGCCTGGAAAGTGGCGCCGGTGCTTGCGGCCGGCTGCGTGCTGGTCGCCAAGCCACCGCATGAGACGCCGCTGGCGATCGGCATGGTGGTTCAATGCTTCGAACAGGCCGGCCTGCCTGCCGGCGTGCTCAACGATATTCCGGGCACCGGTCCGGAGGTCGGTGCGGCGCTGTCTGCCCATCCCGGCATTCGCATGATCACGGCGACCGCCTCGGTTCCCGCTGGTCAGGCGATCATGCAGGCCGCCGCCGGCAATCTGAAGCGGCTGTCACTGGAACTCGGCGGACAATGCCCCTTCGTGGTGCTGAATGATGCCGATCCCGTCGAGGCCGCGGCCGCGGCAGCGCGCCGGTCCTTCTCCAATATGGGCCAGATCTGCATTGCCGTGAACCGCATCCTGGTGTCGAAGGGCATTCATGACCGGTTCGTCGAGGCGCTGGTCGAGGAAACCCGCAAGATCACGCTCGGCCATGGCATCGACCCCGGCGTGCTCTACGGCCCGGTGCTCAACGAGAGCGTCCGCCTCCGCACCAAGCGCCATCTCGATGATGCCGTTTCGCGCGGCGGCCGGTTGCTGACCGGCGGCTCCATTCCGAAAAGCGAGACCTTCGACAAGGGCTTTTTCTTCGAGCCGGCGGTCGTTGACGATGTGCCGGATGGCGCACTGGCAACGACCGAGGAGACGTTCGGTCCCCTCGCAGCCGTGCGGCCGGTGGCGGATGACCGCGAAGCAGTTCGGATTGCCAACGCGCTGCCCTTCGGCCTAGCAGCCTACGTATTCTCCGGCGACCTCGAACGCGGATGGGCGGTCGCCGAGCAGATCGAGGCCGGCGCGGTCGGCGTCAACGTCAACGACACCAGCGAATTGCAGGCCCCCTTCGGCGGCTGGAAGATGAGCGGCATCGGCCGTGAACTCGGCCCCGAAGGCCTGCAGGCCTTCCTGGAGAAGAAACATATCAAGCTCAGGCTGCGCGACCGCCTTCGCTGAAGCCAAAGCTTTTCTGAAGAAGGGTTTAGGCATTCCTGCATCGTCGTATGAAGCAACCGACATGGTGCAGTTGATGGGAGCTGAACCGACGACCCCGTTATAAGCAGAGGGCCACCTTGACTGATACCTGAGCAGTTGGTGTCCCCGCGGCCAACAGGAATGACTAATTTGGGGCCGGCTGCAGACGGTCCGCTATCGGTTTCCGTTTGGTGGAGAGCCGACACGCCGCAGCTTTTGCCTCCCGGGGTTGCCAATGTCCAAGCCGCAATTTCCCGAGCCCATTTGCAGCGTATGGAGCCGGGGGTCAGTCGCGCGATATGGACAGCCCGGCGAGGAGCGGAGCGTAGGCGGCGAGCCGGCGGGATATGAACTCCGTGAAGAGCCGCACGCGCTTTGTCTTTCGTGTCTCCCCCTGCGTGAGAAGCCAGAGCGTTCCGTACATGTGCAGCTCGGCGCCCGGCACCCTCACCAGGAGAGGGTCGGCATCTCCGACGAAGCACGGCAGTGTCGCCATCCCGAGCCCTTGGCGTGCTGCCACGATCTGCGCCTCGCCGTCCGTGGTCCTGAACGGAACCCCCGTGGTGCGAACCTCACCCTCGCTGGCCCAATCCGGGATTCCATGAGCGCCTATAACGATCCACCGGATGGGATCAGGCGCGCCCGTGCGCGACGCATCTAGTTGGTTGCGGGAGATGTAAACGCCGCCGTACAGCTCCGCTCCCTTCACGCCGTGAAGATTGAGCGGCAGGGTTTTGCGGTCGTAGACGACGCGGATCGCCACGTCGGCCTCTCGGTTGGTCAGATTTGCCAGCTCGCCGGACGACAGGATTTCCATCTCGATGTCCGGATGCAGACGGGCGAAATCGGCGAAGTCCGGCATGAGCAGGTGTGTCGCCAGCGGCGGAGCCAGCGACACCCGCAGAAGCCCGCGCACGCTCTGGTCGCGACCGAGGACGCGCGTCTCCAGCTGGTGCGACGACGCTTCCATCTGGTTTGCGATCTCGAGGACCTCCTCGCCCGCAGCTGTCAAACGGTAGCCCGAAGGAAGCTTTTCGAACATCTGCGCCTCGAGGCGCGCTTCGAGCTGAGCGATGCGTCGCAGCACGGTCGAGTGGTTCACACCCAGGCGTGCGGCGGCAGCCCGCACCGAGCCTCCACGCGCGGCGGCAAGAAAGTAGCGAACGTCATCCCAGTCGATCATGGTGCATTCCCGCGCCGGCGCTGCGCTTCCTGAAACGCAATCTAACACGGCGAGCCGCAGTGCGCACGACCATCGCGGCGTTAGACCGTCTATCTGGATCGTTTTCGCACCACCGATATGCGCAATTGCGTACTCACCGCCCGACTTCGGCACCCCCATATCGAGGCTTCCGGGGCTCTCCCTGTACCGCCAAAAACTCGTGACGGCGAAACGAAGGATGCATGACATGAACAGACTGGATGGAAAGACCGCCGTGATCACCGGCGGCGCTACCGGCATCGGCCGCGCAGGAGCAAAGCGATTTATTGACGAGGGCGCCTTCGTCTTCATCTTCGGCCGCCGGCAGGATGCGCTCGACGGCGCCGTGGCCGACCTTGGGCCCAATGTCCGCGCGGTAAAGGGCTCGGTCTCGAATGAGGCCGACCTCGACCGACTCTACGCGGCGGTGAAGGCCGAGCTCGGCGGCCTCGACATCGTCTTCGCCAATGCCGGCGCCGGAGGCCCGCTTCCGCTCGGCGAGATCACTGCCGAGCACATTGACGAAACCTTCGACACCAATGTGAAGGGTACGATTTTCACGGTCCAGAAGGCGTTGCCGCTGATGGGCCCGGGCGGTTCGATCATCCTCACCGGATCGAGCGCCGGCACCACGGGCGCCCCGGGATTCACCGCCTACAGCGCCAGCAAGGCGGCAGTGCGAAACCTCGCGCGGACCTGGGCTGAGGACCTGAAAGGCACCGGTATCCGGGTAAACGTACTGTCGCCCGGAGCGACAGCGACCGAACTCGCCAAGGACGCGTTAGGCGAGGAGGGCCAGAAGGCCTTCGCGGCGATGACTCCACTCCAGCGCATGGCCGATCCGGCGGAGATCGCGGCCGTGGCGGCATTTCTCGCGTCCTCGGACAGCAGCTTCATGACCGCCAGCGAGGTCGCCGTCGACGGCGGCCTGGCGCAACTCTGACCCCGGCACGATCCCGTGTCTGGACAACACAACGAAGGATAGAACATCATGAAAAAACTCGAAGGTAAAATCGCAGTCATCACCGGCGGAAGCAGCGGGATCGGCTTGGCCACAGCCAAGCGCTTCGTGGAGGAAGGTGCGCATGTCGTGATCACCGGGCGACGCGAGAAAGCGTTGAAGGAGGCCGCAGCCTTCATCGAGAGAAACGTTACGGTGGTTGTGGGTGACGTGTCGCGCCTGGACGATCTGGACCGGCTCTATGCCGTGGTGAAAGAGAAACATGGTCACATCGACATTCTCTTCGCGAACGCCGGCGCGGGGACAATCGCACCGCTCGCGGCGGCAACCGAGGCACATTTTGACCAGACCTTCGATGTGAACGTGAAGGGTCTGTTCTTTACGGTGCAGAAGGCCCTTGCCCTCTTCAAAGACGGCGGATCGATCATTCTGAACTCTTCGGTCTCGAATGTGATGGGGCTGCCAGCGTTCAGCGCCTACGCAGCAAGCAAGGCGGCTGTTCGCAGCTTCTCGCGGTCTTGGACCATGGAGCTGAAGGACCGCAATATCCGCGTCAATACGATGAGCCCTGGCGCGATCGAGACTCCTGCCCTGGCGACAACGACCGGCCTTACCGCTGAGCAAGCCGAGCAGGCGGTCGCCCAGTTTGCTGCACAGATCCCAATGGGTCGCAGGGGCAAGCCAGAGGAAATCGCGGCTGCCCTCACGTTCCTCGCCTCCGATGAAAGCTCTTACATCACCGGCATAGATCTCGCCGTAGATGGTGGTTGGGCCCAGGTCTGACCCCCGGCATCCCACGATCGGAGAAACATCATGAGCTACGCAATTATCGGCTTCGGCAATATCGGCAAGGCCCTGGCCAGGGCATTTGCCCGAAGCGGCATCGAGGTGTCCGTTGCCACCACGCGCGACCCGGAAAGCTTTGCAGCCGATGCGGCCGCGATCGGCCCCACGATCATTGCCAAAACACTGGCGGAAGCCGTCAAGGCGGACATCATCTTCCTGGCTGTCCGGTTCCAGTCCCACCGGGATGTCGCCAAGGCGCTGCCCACCTGGCAGGGAAAGACCATCGTCGATGTGACCAATGCCTACGGCGTGCCCCCCGAGGAACTGGAAGGACTGCATTCTTCCGAGTTCGTCGCGCAAGTCTTTACTGGCGGACGACTGGTCAAGGGCTTCAACCATTTGGCCGCAGCGATCCTTGCCCAGGACCCGGCGGTTCATGGTGGCAAGAGGGTCGTGTTCCTGGCGAGCAACGATGACGGTGCCTCGGCAGAGATTGGTGCACTTGCAGAAAATCTCGGCTTCGCACCGATCAAACTTGGCGGGCTGTCGGAAGGTGGGCTGCTGGTCCAGTCGCGCGCAAACAGCTGGGGTCACCTGATCTTCAAGGACTTGATCAAGTTCGACTGATGTATCGCGATCGCCGATCGCCGAGATTACCCAATCTGTATTTAATCAGAGAGTATCTATCCATGACAGACGCATTATCCGACCACTCGCTCGATCAGATTTTTCGCTCCGCTCGCACCCCCAACGGTTGGGCAGATCGTCCGGTAGGGGACGATAGAGTACGCGAAATCTATGACCTCATGAAATGGGGGCCAACATCTGCCAACAGCAGCCCCGCCCGGTTTGTTTGGGTGCATAGCGCCGACGGGAAGGCAACGCTCGCCGGCCTTGCGGCGGAACAGAACAAGGCGAAAATTCTACAGGCGCCTGTCACGGTCATCATTGGCCACGACTTGGATTTCGCCGTGAAGCTCCCGAAGCTTATGCCTCATGCTGCTGAGGTCATGCAGCAGTACTTCGCGGCGCCAGGGGTGGCCGAGGTGACGGCAATGCGTAACGGAACGCTGCAAGGCGCTTACCTCATCGTCGCTGCGCGGGCGTTGGGACTGGACTGCGGCCCCATGTCAGGCTTCGACAACGCCGGCGTGGATGAAGCCTTTTTCTCCGGCACGCGAATCCAGTCGAACTTCATCTGCAGTATTGGCTACGGCGATCCGGCATCGGTGTTTCCACGCAACCCTCGCCTAAGCTTTGAGGAGGCCGGTCGCTGGGCCTAACCATGGAGGAGCTCGGACACGATGCGATCCGTGCGAAATGGAGAAATTCCCATGAGTATTGAGAACAACATCCAGACCGTGAAGGACTTCTTCGCCGCGATCGGATGCGGCGACAGGGAGGCTCTGTTGGCGCTGGTCGCCGAAGACATCGAGTGGATCATTCCGGGCAAGGACTGGCCGCTGGCCGGAACACGCCACGGACATGCCGGGCTGGCGGATTTGCTTGAGACGGCATCCAAGTCGATAGAAACGTTCACGGAATCCCGGGAGTTCGTGGCGCAAGGAGACCGGGTTCTCGTCGTCGGCTTCGCGAGGGGAAGGGTCAAAGCCACGAACAAGACGTTTGAGGATGACTGGATCTTCGCCATCACGGTCCGGGACGGCAGACTGACCAACATCCGGGAATATGTCGACACGCAAGCACTGGCCTGGGCCGCGCAGATGGACGCTTCCGGGCCGGCGTAGCGCTGGCCGTGTGCGGCCACCGGGTCGGGTAGACGGTGAATGGGCCGTGGATCGCCCCTCGCACACCGCGCGCTCGTCGAATGCCCACCTGAAGGAGATTGTTATGTACGACCAATCCAAGCTATCCGAATTAATCCGGTTCGCACGAGTCGATGCGGGCTCCACCGTCATCGACGTTTACCCAGGCCACGGCGATTGGACCCGTCTCTTTTCCGACGTCGTGGGACCTGAAGGACGGGTCTTCAGCTTCGTGCCGGCCGAAATCGCCCACTTCAAGAACGATCCGGTCGGCCTCATGCGAACGCTCGCGAAGGAGCCGGGGAGGGAGAACGTCCAAGCCGTTTCAGCGGACCTTGTGGCGATGCCGCAGGCCACGCAGCCAGCGGATGTCCTGTGGTTGCACCTGTTCTACCACGATCTCCACACCGCACTGATGCAGACCAGAGGCGCGACGGCGGCCGACTTCAATCGAGCCGTCTACGATCGGCTCAAGCCTGGCGGGTTCTACGTCATCGTCGATCACGCCGCCGCCGCCGGGTCAGGCACGGGCGATGCCCAGTCGCTGCATCGGATCGACCCTGCCTCCGTTCGCGAGGAGGTAGAGGCGGCCGGCTTCGTCCTGGACGCGGAAAGCACCATGCTCGTGAACAAGGACGATCCGCACGCGATCAAGGTGTTCGATCCCGCAATCAAGGGTGCGACCGATCGCATCGCCTATCGGTTCCTGAAGCCCTGACAGGTCCCGGCGCCTACTTCCTCAAGGATGTCGGGCTACACTGCTCAACTGCGCCAGTCTGTAGCGACGGCGCCTTTCGGAACTCGTTGGGGGCCTCCAAATGTCACGCTGGAGGCCGCTATACAGGCGCTGCTGCTTGTTTTTCAATTTTGACAATGCTTGCGGTGGCGGCACTCAGCCAATCCGGCTTAGGCCTCGCGTCGCGGCGGCTCTCTCGATCACCTCACCATTCTATAGTGATTACGACAAGGCACCTATCTTAAGCTTTAGCCGTTGAGCCAGAGCAGGGAAGCATTCAGCACCGAGGCAACGCCGACTATTGGAGGGGAAACTCAAGCTTTCGCACGTCATATCCTAGGGACTTCGCCTTTTTCATCATGCCAGAAAGCTTACTCTTGGCCGGAACACGGCGGGAATAGATCCAGAGGTTGTTCATCTCAGGGTCAGCGCTGATGAACCAGTCATGGCCAGGAGCCTCGTACAGTACCCAGTAATTGAAGGTGATAAAGAAGGGGTACCGCACTCTCAGCTTGGCGCGGGTCGTCTCGAGGTCGAGAAGCTCGCCCTTGCCTTTCACCGTCTTCAATTTCCCAGTCGGGGAGCCTTGGTGACACCCGTCTTCGACGACAATCTGACCGGCGCGAGGACCGGGTCGATACGTTGTGTAGCCGGCGACGCAACCATCTGTCAGCCACATCCGTCGCCTGCCGATCTCTAACCATGTCCCGCGATAATGGTTTTTGTCGACGTGAACCACAGCTGGCTCCGCGCGCGCCACAGCTGGGGGACTCGCCAGCGCAGCAAAAGCCAGCGCAATTGCATATCTCGAAATCCGCGTGCGGATCATCATTGCCTTCTCCCGTCGTGCACCCTTGGTACGAGGACGAGAAGCAGTTGGATCAGAAGACGGCTGGTCGATGTCACCCAGGTGTGAAGACACTCCACGACAGTTTCGCCAAATTTTCATGCATGCGGTTTGGCCAATTAACCCAGCCTGGGCTGTGGGCGCATCGACGCCGTCGAAGCCTACCCTGATGTGTCTGCTTTCGGGAAAATGGCACTGCAGTCTTCACGGTTGATTTGGGGGCGCTTCAGAGACATCAGCGCCGAACCCTCTCGGCTCCGGCTAAAGTCGAGCGCTGGGATGACAGTACGCCTATGCCGCACGCATCAGCTCAGCGCACGAGATTGCCTTTTTCAACGCTTCGACACAGCTCGGATCGTGTGAACTCCCGGCCCCGGAGTCAAGTATGGCAAAGGCCTCTTGAATCGACATTGCGGCGCGGTAGGGTCGGTCGGCAGTGAGTGCGTCAAAGACGTCCGCTGTTGAAATGATCCGCGTGTCCATACTAATCTCGTGGCCAATCAGTCCGTTTGGATAACCGCGCCCGTCCAGCCGCTCGTGATGAGCACCAGCGACCTTCGCGAGATCAGCAAACGCGGAGATGCGCTCGAGAATCTGCTCCGAATAGGCCGCATGATTTCGCATCGCCGTCCATTCATCCTCATCGAGTTTACCGTTCTTGTCGAGGATCGCGTTGCTCACGCCAAGCTTGCCGATATCATGCAGCAATGCCGCGCGCTTGAGCTTGCGGCGGGCTTCAAAGCTGTATTGCAGTTGTTCGGCAATCATGTCGGTGAACAGCGCGACACGATCGCTGTGGCCTGAAGTGAACGGACTTTTGGCGTCGATTACGCGGGCGAAGGCTGCCGCGATGTCATCAAGGTAATCCTCGTCGGCCAATCTCTCGATCTGCGCCGGTTCCAATGCAAGCACGACCGCCTCGACATCCGGCGATCCAAGCGTTTGCCAGAAGCCGTTGTGACGTTCCACCGAGAGGAACGCGTCAACGATCGCCGGATCAAACCAAGTCCCCCGGCGTTTACGCAGCTCCCTAAGCACCGCAGCGCGCCCGCCACTGACATAGAAAACATCGACCACCTGGCACATCAAGGCGATGCGTGCGTGCGGGGAGATGTCGAAGCCTGCAAGACCTTGTGGCTTGCCGCCTCCATCGAAATGTTCGTCGAGATCGAGAATGCCGTTCGCCACTGTTTCTGGAAAATGCATTTGGCGGGCGATTTCAGCACCCCGTTGGCATCGCGTCTCGATCAATTCGCGGGAAATCGCGCCGCCATTCTGCAGAATGTTCAAGACGCCGCGAAACCGCTCCGACAATCCTGACTTCAGACCGGTATGGCTGAGGACGAATCCCAGCACCTGAGAGAGACTGCTATCGACCAACTTGAAATCTCTTTTGAACGAAAGGTCGTCAGCGAGATAAAGTTCGCAAATGCGAGCAGCGTTCGATGAGCATCCAAGGTCTTTCAGGAGCAATGTATAGTAGAGATCGCCGAGTTCCTCGGAGGTGAAACCGAGGTGCTGGCCGACCTGCATCCCCATCCAGCAACAACGGATACAATGACCCGGGGGTTGACCCTCCGTCATATCGAGGGCGCGGCTCAGCGCGCCCATGATCTCGGCAACGCGTATCGCGGTATCGGTCAATGGAATTATCCTGTGCAGGGTAAGTCCATATAGGATAACAACGGAATGCTTTGATTTACTTAACGTTTGCGTCGCCGCAGCCAAGGTGATTTTCTCACTTCCAGTGCTTCAGAGACCTGAGGTATTGGCTCCTCTTGGCCCAAAGCGGCCGTGTCCGGCAAGCGCGCACGATGGTGGAATTCAACTCGGAAGGTATTCTCGACTCCAGCTTTCACTGACCGTCCGAGCAGTGATAAGTTCATCGACGCTAGCGTCGCTCAGACCAAGCCCCTTCATGACTTCCCGGGTCGAGGCACCATACTTTTCAGCAGGCGACCGTGCATAGATTTGCCCATTGATTGGCCGGACCGCATACGGGTCGAGATGCGTCACCGTGTGGCCACTGGGGTGATCGGCATAGATCGAAAAGGAGTAGCTGCCGCGGTCAGTGCCGGGCGTGCCGTCGGCCGGCCGAGAAGTTTCGGCGCGGATCGCTTCGATGTTGTCGCAGATCGCCGCTCCGATGTCCGCCTTTTGAAAGCGTTCCATCCAAAGCTTGGCCGGAGCGGTGGCGATGWTCGCCCCAAGTACTTCGACGCGTTCATGTTCCGCGATGTCAGCCATCCGCTCCAGGCTTTCGACGTTTCTGAAGCGCGGCAGGTCCTTCTTCGACGCGGCGATCACGATCCAGCGATCCTCTGCGCGGTAAAGGCGATGTAGGGCATCATATCCGCGGGCGCTTGGGCCGGACGGTTCGTTGAAAGGAGTGCGGCCCTGATAGTCAAAGCAGAAGGGTATCTGCGCCAGTCCGCTCAAGGCCGAGAGCGAGGTCCGCGCACGACCAATCTTTCCGGTCATCTGCTTTTGGTAGAGCGCAGCGGCCACACCGAGGGCTGCACCGAAACCGCACATCACATCGATTGTGCCGACATGGGCATGTTCCTCCGGCGTCTTCATCGAGCCTCCAAAGCGGAGCATGATGCCGGTCGCCGCCTGGACGAGATCATCATAGCCGAGGTAGTTTGTCCGCGATCCATTCCGAACACCACCGAAGCAATCCAATTGGCAGAATATGGCATCGGGATTGAGCTTCTGGAGGCCCTCGGCGTCGAGACCTTTCGACTTCACCTGGCGGTCGGTAGCGTTCCAGACCACGACGTCGACGGAGCGGACGAGTTCCTCGAACAGCTTGCGCCCGTCCGGCGAGCCTATGTCGAGCAGCACTGATTTCTTGCCCCGCATATGGGTCATGCCGAAAATGACGGTGTTCCAGCAGTCAAAGAGCGGCGTCGCCGGATCGACCTTGATGACCTCGGCTCCGAAGCGCGAGAGGTATGAGACCGAATGCGGTCCGGCGATGACGTTGCAGAGGTCGAGAATTCTGATTCCGTCCAGCCAACCTGACTTCCTCTCGCTCCTCGCGACACTCTTCTGAAGCGAGGAACCCATCGCCCGCAAGTTCGACAGCGCCTCCTCGAAGTGAGCCTTTCGTCGTGGGGCGGGCGCCAACATGGCTTCGCCACTTTCCTCGAGCCATGCTATCGGCCCGGGCTGGATCATACGGCCATAGACAGGATCGTTGACTTCGACCATCAGGCCCGCCATGTCGGCATGGTCGTCGCTGATCCATTCCTGCAGCCAACGATGCGGCGCGCCGGGAAACTGCCCCTTGCCGAAGACGCGTTCCCATTCCTTTGCCGTCCGTGTGAGGAAGACCGCCTTCATCCGCTCGGAAATCTTGTCGGCCCAGAACTTGGGCAGTGGATAGACGCCGAGCGAGACGTCCGATGACCATTCCGACGCAGGGAGGTAGGTGTCGGGTTCTTCCCGAAGTCCTTCGGCAATGAGTTCGTCATAGATGCCGAGCGTCTGCAGGCAGCGCTTGGCGTGGAATTTGTGGCTCGGGCAGACGACATAGAAGCTGCGGCCGTCCTTGCAGGGATAGCTGCGGTAGAAGGGGTCAAGAAAGCCCTGGAGGTCATCATATGTCACATCCATCGGCAGCCCTTCCGCCCACCGCCTTTCGATCTCGCGCTCGCGCTGGGTCTGGTAGCGCAGCGGATAGTCGTCGATCTTGATCGAATTGTAGCAGAGGCCTTCCATGACCGCGCTGGCGAGCGGCACCTCGATGTGATCGCCATGTCCCGTCCTCACGCGGGCCTGGAGGGCGAGCGCCGTGGCGGACACGGCCAGCATCGTCCCGTAGGCGGAGGCGAGCGGCAGCGGCGAGAAGGAAGGGTTCACACCCATCAGCACCCGGTTCAACCCCATGTCAGTGAACACGCCGGAGGATGCAGCGATGACAGATTCAAACGCCCGCCATTCGCGACGAAGTTCGTCATTGGACGCGAATCCAGGGATCGACACGGTAATGAGTTCGGGGCGCGCAGCCCGCAGCGCAGTGAAGTCGATGCCAAGGCGCTTCATGACGCCGGGGCGGAAATTCTCGACGACGATGTCGGCCTCGGCGATCAGGGCAAGCGCTTCGGTCCGCCCCTCGTCGGCTTTCAGGTCCAGTGCGACAACCAGCTTGTTGCGGTTCAGCGTCGCGTTGGCGGGGCTATCCCAAAGAGGGCCGTGGGGTGGGTCAATGTGGACAACAGTCGCGCCGAGGTCGCCGAGGATCATGGCGACGGCCGGACCCGCGATATACTGGCCGAAGTCGACGACCTTGACCCCATGGAAAGGAAGAGGTTCACGCATCATCATTCTCTCTCGGACTTGTGTTTGCAGGAGTTCAGGCCGCGACGACGCGGCGCGCGTCTTCGAGGATCATTGCGGCTGCCTTCTCGGCGATCGTCAGCGTCGGCGAGTTGGTATTGCCGCTGACAATGGTCGGCATGACACTTGCGTCGACAACGCGGAGGCCTTCAATGCCGCGCACCCGCAGGCGGCTGTCGACCACGGCCATAGGGTCGGAATCCGCCCCCATCTTGGCGGTACCCACGGGGTGGAATATGGTGTTGGCGATGTCGCCTGCGAGTTTCACTAGCTCATCGTCAGTCTGGAATTGCGGACCCGGCTTCCATTCCTCCGGTTGGTACTTGCCCAGTGCGGGCTGGCTGGCGATCTTGCGCACCTGCCTCAAGCTGTCCACCGCGACTTTCCGATCTTCTGGCGTTGCCAGATAGTTCGGGGCGATCATCGGTGCGTCCTCCATCCGGCCAGAGCGGATTTTAACGCTGCCGCGGCTGGTCGGGTTGAGATTGCACACGCTCGCGGTCAATGCCGGAAAGTCGTGCAATGGCTCGCCGAAGGCATCGAGGCTGAGAGGTTGGACGTGATATTCAAGATTAGCATGGGCTTGGCTGGGGTCGGATCGGGTGAAGGCCCCCAACTGCGACGGCGACATGCTCATCGGCCCGCTGCGCTTCATTGCATATTCGAGACCGATCATCGCCTTGCCGACCAGCGAGTTCGCGATCGTGTTGAGCGTGCGCGCACTCTTCAGCTTGTAGACGGCCCTGATCTGGAGGTGATCCTGGAGGTTTTCGCCGACACCCGACAGATCGACCGCGATATTGATGCCGTGCCTCCGTAGAAGAGCGGTTGAACCGATGCCGGACAATTGAAGGACTTGAGGTGATCCGACAGCACCCGCCGACAAAATGACCTCACGGCGTGCCAAAAATTCAACCCGGCGGCCGTGATGGTGCAGGACAACACCCTTGCACACCTTGCCGCCGTTCATGTTAGTCGCGATCACCAGCTTTTCGACCTGGGCTTCCGTCAGGATCGTCAGGTTCTTGCGGGCTCTCGCCGGGCGCAGGAAAGCCTTCGACGCATTCCAGCGCCAACCAGAGCGCTGGTTGACCTCGAAATATCCGACACCCTCGTTGTCGCCGCTATTGAAGTCGTCGGTTCGGGGGAACCCGGCTTCGCAGGCTGCCTCGGCAAAGGCCTCGAGCACGTCCCAACGGAGCCGCTGCTTCTCTATCCGCCACTCTCCTCCGTGACCGTGCATGTCCGAGAAACGGTTGTTGTCGCCTGTCTTGGGATCGGCTCCGCCGTCCATCCGGTAGTGGTCTTCATGCGCCTTGAATTTCGGCAGCACCTCGTTCCAAGACCAGCTGGCGTCGCCGGTGACTGCTGCCCAGGCGTCGTAGTCACGGGCCTGTCCGCGCATGTAGATCATGCCGTTGATCGACGAGCATCCGCCGAGTGTCTTGCCACGGGGATAGCGAAGCGACCTGCCGTTGAGGCCGGGGTCCGCTTCGGTCTTGTAAAGCCAGTCGGTCCGGGGATTGCCGATGCAATAGAGGTAGCCGACTGGAATGTGAATCCACGGGTAGTTGTCCTTCTTGCCCGCTTCGAGCAGCAGGACCCGCGCCGCAGGATCGCGGCTCAGGCGGTTGGCCAGCAGGCACCCCGCCGTACCTGCGCCGATGACGATGTAATCGAATGAATCCTCAAGCATGGGCAAATCCAGATTTCCACTGCGCAATAGGCGGTATCCTCACGACGATGTTTGCCATAAATCAGACTGTTGAGGTATGGCGGAAAATATCATGTCGCCATTACTTTTTTCGATGGTAGGGGTAGGG